>NZ_CP048789.1 GCF_012932215.1 Roseobacter ponti
ATGTACACCCACCAGGACCTCGCCCGGCTGCAGGCGCAATCTCTGAAGATGCAGGGCTTCATCCGCCAGCAGACCTATTCTCCGCAGAATGAAAAGACCCTGCGCCGGTTTTCCAGCTGGGAGGTCGCCGAGCTGATTTTCCGCGTCAATCAGTCCACAATGCGAGGCCGGCTTGCCGCCGACCCCACCCTGCCCCAGGGCACGGTCGAGGCGGACGGCCGCCAGCACTGGTACAGCCTTGAAGAGATCAACGAGCTGCGCCGCCGGCTGAAGGTGAACCGTAAATCGCTGATGCCCTACCGCCCCGCCGGCAAACGCGCGATGCGCGCGGCGATTGCCAACTTCAAAGGCGGTGCCGGCAAATCCACCGTGGCGCTGCACTTTGCCCATGCCGCGGCCCTCGATGGTTACCGCGTGCTCTGTGTGGATTTCGACCCGCAGGCCACGCTCAGCCACTCGATGGGTCTCAGCGACGTGGCGGAGGAATACACCGTCTGGGGCATAATGGCGCGCGATCTGGCCGCCGAGACCGAGCGGATGAACCGTACGGCAAAAGGTGCCGAAAGCGGCACCGCCCTGCCGCAGCGCCGCCTGCCCGCCTCGATCACCGACATGGGGCTTGCCGATCTGCGCGCGGCGGATTTCATCAAGCCGACGAACTGGCCCACTATCGATATCGTGCCCTCCTGTGCCAACGCGGCCTTTGTCGAGTTCGCCTCGGCGCAGTACCGGCATATGAACCCCGAGTGGTCGTTTTTTGCCGCCGTCTCGCGCCTTCTCGATCAGCTGCCCGCAGATGCCTATGACCTCGTGCTGTTCGACTGCCCGCCCGCCATCGGGTACCAGTCGATGAACGCGGTATTTGCCGCCGACATGCTCTATATCCCCTCCGGGCCGGGTTACTGGGAATACGATTCGACCACCTCGTTCATTGGTCAGCTGGCCGAAGCGCTGGAGGATCTGAGCCGTTTTTCCGGGCTTGTCCCCGCGGGGACAATGAACCTGCCCAAGACCTTTCTCGACCTGCATTTCCTGCTGACGCGCTTTGAGCCCAACAACGAGCTGCACCGTGCGATGCAGCAGGCTTTTATCAAAGTATGGGGCGATAGAGTGGCCGAGCACCCGATTGAAATGACCCGCGCGGTCGAGCAGTCCGGGCGCTTTTTATCGTCGATCTACGAAATCGATTACCGCGATATGACCCGCGAAACCTGGCGGCGCGCCCGCGCCTCTTTCGACCAGGCCTATGCGGAATTCCGGACGCATCTCTGTGTGGCCTGGGACAAACTGGAGGATGAGGCATGAGCAAGCGACGCGTCTTTGACATCGACTTTGAGGACACTGCTGTCCCCGCGGGGACAGAACCGCCCGCCGCGACCCGGCGCGGCCCGATGGCGGCCGCCATTTCGGAAAACGCCGAGGCCGTGAGCGCCCGCCAGGCGACCGAAGCCGGCATCCGCGAGGAGAACGACCGCCTCGCACATGAATACATGAAGCTCAAGAAAAACGGGCAGATCACCGGGCTCGTGCCGGTCGATATGATCCGGATGGACAAGCTGACGCGTGACCGCTCTGCGACCCGTGATCCGGAGCTGCAGGAGCTTAAGGATTCGATCCGCGCCGTGGGGCTGTCCAACCCGATCCGGGTGGAGGAAACCCGCGACGGGTTCGAGCTTATTCAGGGCTTCCGGCGTCTCAGCGCCTTTCGCGAACTGCTGGCGGAAACCGGCGATGAGACCTTTGCGCGCATCCCGGCGACGCTGCAGGCAAAAGGCGAGGATCTCAAACATCTCTACCGCCGGATGGTGGATGAAAACCTTGTGCGGCGCGATATTTCATTTGCCGAAATGGCGCAGCTGGCGATCAGCTATGCGGGCCAGCGCGGCATGGATGTGGGCGAGGCTGTGGACCGGCTCTATGCCTCCGCCGGGCGGCAGAAGAGGGCCTATATCAAGAGTTTCGTGCACCTGCTGAACAGCGTGGGCGACGCGCTGAAATTTCCCGAATCCATTCCGCGGGCGACGGGTCTGGGGCTGGTGAAACTGCTCGATACCAACCCGCGGTTTGCCGGCCAGTTGCGCGCGGTGCTCGACAGCCAGCGTGACCGGGATGCAGCAACCGAACTGAGCCTGTTGCGCGGCGCTGTGACGGGCGGTGCCGGCAAGCCGAAAAAGCCCAAAGCCCCTGCCCCGAAATCCTCCGCGCGCACCACGATCAAGCTCAACCGGCCCGAAGGTGTGGCGCGCTGCACGGCGTCGGCAGGCAAATTCGAAGTACTGCTGGATCATGATTTCGGCGCGGTGGATCCGCGGCGGCTGGAGCTTGCCGCCCGCGCGTTTCTGGATCAGCTCAAAGACTGATCCGCAAGGAACGTCAGGATCATATCGGCCACCTCCTCCGGCGCTTCCTCATGCGCCAGGTGTCCGACGCCGGGCATGCGGACCAGACGCGCGCCGGGGATCTTTTCCGCCGCCCGTGCAGAGACCTGCGCCGGCACGGCCTTGTCGTTCTCCGCGGCGATCAGAAGCACCCGCGCAGTGATCTGTGGCAGATCGCGCAGAAGGTCCCCGAGCGACCAGTGCGCCATCATCATCAGCGTTGCATCCGCGTGGTCCCTGTTGCCCACCAGACGGCCGTAAAGCTGCAGGCCTTCAGAGTCTAATTCAGAGCCTGTACCGCGTATCAGAGCCTTTACGCGTGTCGGGTTGCCGGAGGCTGCAGAGAAGATCTGTGCGGTGAACGGCACGGCCGCCAGCATCTTGGCCAGCACCGGGAAAAGCACGCCTGCAAGCCCTTCGAAATTGTCCAGAGCGGCGTTGATCCCCACCACATCCGGGGCCTGTCCCCGCGGGGACAGAAGCCGCTGTGAGAGCCGCAGGGCAAGTGCCGCACCCGCCGAATGACCGATGATTGCTGCGGGCTGCCAGCCCTCCCGGGTGCACAGTGTGGCGACGTCCTCGCTCATCGGCTCCAGACCACAGCGGTGACGCGCGCCAAGCTGTGTGAACCCCTGCCCCGGCAGGTCAATCGCCACCACATGATACTGCGTGCTGAGCCGCGGGATCAGATCGCGGAAACTATGCGTACTGCCGCCCGCGCCATGCAGCAGCAGCAGTGTATCGCCGTGCCCGGTTTCCTGAACGTGCCAGCGATGTGGTTTGCACAGCACCTGCCGCGAGAGGGCCGCGTTGGGCCAGTCGGAGGGGGGCGGCCAGCGCATATGTCGCTCAGGCGTCCAGCGCGGCGCTCACAGCGCCGGTGAGCCGCTCTGCGTTTGCACGGGGCAGCGCAAGATACGGGGCGTTCAGATGCCCGGCGAGGGTGCGCAGCGCCTCCTGCGGGCGGTTTGACATATCGATCACCAGGGCGGACGTGCCGCGCGCCCGCAACACCGCCGCCATCTGCAGCGCATCCGCGGCTGCAGCGGCCCGGTCCGGCGCGCCATCAAGTGCGATATTCGCGCGTCCGTCCGTGAGCAGGACGACGGTGGGCGTCAGCCCGCGCGCGCGGCTTTGTTCAGCCAGCCCGGCGGCCTGTTCAAGCCCCGCGGCCAGCGGTGTGCCGCCACCACCGGGCAGCCCGGCAAGGCGGCGTTTTGTCTGCACCAGCGAGCGCGTAGGTGGCAGCATCAGTTCGGCACCGGAGCCGCGAAACGAAATCAGCGCGACATGGTCGCGCGCGGCATAGGCCTGCGCCAGCAACAGTTCAACGGCGCCCTTGGCCTCGTTCAGCCGCGACACCGCCGCGGAGCCCGACGCATCCACCGCAAATATCAGCAGGCGGTCGGACATTTCCTCATAGCGCCGCACCCGGATGTCGCCGGGCCGGATGAGCAGACCGGGCGTGTCGGGCTGTGCCTGCCGGCGCAGCGGTTGCCATGGGGCTGCGGCGCGCAGGGTCGCCACCAGATCGATGCGCGCACGTCCGTCGAGCCGTCCGGGACGGGAGGGCAGGGGGCGTCCGCGCCGGTTGCCTTTGCGCGCTTTTCCGGCGCCGTTTCCGGAGGCGCGGGCCACTGTCCCCGCGGGGACAAGCCCGGCGAGCAGGTCGGCGGGCAGCAGCGCTCTGACCGCGTCAACAAGCAAATCGCCGTCGGGCAGAGTATCCGGCTGGCCATCGCTGCCGCTGTCATCCGGCGCGTTTTCAGGCGGCGGGGGCGGGGTGTCGTCCTCGGCTGCGGGCTCTTCGGGAAAGGTTGTGGCGCGCTGCGGATAGACAAGGGCGGCAGCAGCACCCAGATCGTCGTCAGTGACCATGCTGCGCCCGCTGAAGGCAGCATGGCACCGGGCCAGACGCACCGCCATCGTGGGCGCGCGCAGGTTGTCGATGCCAAAGCGGGCGGCGAGCGTGGTCAGCGCGTCGATCTGCTCCGCTGCGATGGTCACATCCGCGGGGTCAAAGGGTTCTGTCCCCGCGGGGACAGGCGCCCAGCCGGCCGGCATGCGCCCCTCCGGCGAGAGGTAAAGCGCGAGTCGCCCGGAGAGGGCAGGGGGCAGGGTTTCATCCGGCTCGGCACCTTCATCAAGGGCGATGATCACCGGGGTGACCGCACGGTCAGTACGGGCAGCGAGACGCGCGGCGAGGCCGGTGCTGCACCGCTCTGCCATGCTCAGGATTACAACCTGCGCTGTATCTAATATTCCTTTATTATCAATGATATGACCAGATTTTAGTGTAGCGCCGAGGTCAAGGCCGCCAAAGAGCTGATCGTCCGATATGGTGGGGTGGATGCGGCGCGCGGCAAGCGGGCTCAGCGCGTCCAGAATACGGTCACGGGCAGGGCCCGCGCGCATCCGCAGATGCAGGCCGCCGGCAAAGACGGGATCAAAGAGCAGCAGGCCGATCGCAAGTGCGGCGCGGTCCCAGCTGTCGGGGTCATCGCTCACCCCAGCACCTCCGAGACGATGCGTGTCACCCGGGCGCCGGACCCTGCCTCGTCGAGGGGATCGCGGCGCAGCCGGTGCGACAGAGCCGAGGGCGCAATGGCGGCGAGATGTGCGCGGGTGAGCCTGCGGTTGCCCTGCCAGGCGGCGAGCGCGCGGGCGGTCCGCAGCAGCGTCAGCTCTCCCCGCAACCCATCTGAGCCAAGCGCGATGCAAAGCCGCGCACAATCGTTCAGGATCTCATCCGGGGTCTGAATTTTCGCCAGCCGTTTACGCGCTTTCAGAATGGTATCGCGGACCTCGGCGTCCTGCGGCTCCCAGGTCTGCATGAAGGCCTCGACGTCTGTCTCGAAGGCATGGCGGCGGCGGATCACCTCGACCCGTTCATCGATGTCCCCGGGTGAGCGGACCTCGACTGAGAGCCCAAAGCGGTCGAGCAGCTGCGGGCGCAGTTCGCCCTCTTCGGGGTTGCCGGAGCCGACCAGCACAAAGCGGGCAGGGTGGCGGATCGAGAGGCCTTCGCGCTCTACGACGTTCTCACCCGACTGCGCCACATCAAGCAGCAGATCGACGATGTGATCTTCCAGCAGATTGACCTCGTCGATGTAGAGATACCCGCGGTTGGCGCGGGCCAGCAGGCCGGGCTCAAACGCCTTTTCGCCGCGGGTCAGCGCGCGTTCAATATCCAGCGCGCCGACAACGCGATCTTCGGTTGCCCCCAGTGGCAGATCGATCACCGGGGTGGGGCGCATGACGATCTTTTTCGAGCCTAACTCGGCCCATTCCGGACAGTCCGCTGTCTTCTGCGAGTTGACCGGACAGCTTTCGACCGCCCGGATCGGTGGCAGCAATGCGGCCAGCGCGCGCACGGCGGTCGATTTGCCGGTTCCGCGGTCGCCAAAGACCAGAACGCCACCGATACCGGGGTCCACAGCGGTCAGGATCATCGCCTGTTTCATTTCGGCCTGACCGACAATTGCGGAGAACGGAAAAGGGGTCTTCATGCGGGTATATCCAGATTTCTGAGGGGGCTCGTGCCGCCCCATGTGCCGGCGTCACCAAGGATGGCAAAGCGGGCATAGAGTTCTTCGGAGAACCAGTTGCCGTCGCGCACCGCCCGGATTGCTGCGGCATGTGGTCCGTTTTCGCGGGCAAAACCAGCCATGGCGGCAGCATCCGGCCAGATGGAAAAGGTCACCTGATGCAGCAGGGGCACCTCGCCGATGCCGATTTTGAAGGCGACGTTGCGGTCCGCGCCGATCATGCGGCTGATATCGGGCACGCGCTGCCAGAATTTCATCGCAACACGGGGCCGGATCGTGGCGCGTGTCAGAGCCGCAAGCGGGCCGGCCGGCGGGCGGCCCGTGGGGCAGAAAGGGGCCCGTCCGGACCAGTTGCCGCGCGCGGTGCTAGTCTCGAGAAACACGGTCCAGTTTTCATCCGAACGTCTTTTGTAGCGCTGAAAAATCGCAGCGTTTTCAGTCTGTTCACGGGCAGTTTCTTCATCGGGCCAGCTGGCCAGGATGGCATAGACAGCCGTGTTGGGCAGGGGTGTGAACCCCTCGCCGGTGCCGGATCCGCAGAGTTTCCAGAAGCCGATGCCGGGCACCCGGGGCAGAGACATCCGAGCAGCCCCCATCATCCCCAGCGCCCAGGCACGCGCCAGCGGCCGCGCAAAGCGGAAAAAGCTCAAAGTCACAATCGGGGTATCCTGCATCGGCGCGCTGTTACTGAATTTGTGTCAACCAAGTCTGACACGCAAAGCAGCAGATGGGAAGAACGCAATTGTCAAGTGAACTGGACACATCTACTGTAAGGATATGATGACACGTGTCGATCCTATCGAATCTCTTTCTGCCGGGCGTGACCGGCGGGACAGGGCCATTGTAATCGGTGCGGGGCTCGGAGGTCTGGCCGCCGCGATGCGGCTCGGGGCCAAGGGTTACCGGGTCACGGTGATTGACCGGCTGGATGTGCCGGGCGGGCGCGGGTCGGCGATCCGCCAGGACGGGCACCGGTTTGATCTGGGTCCGACAATCGTGACGGTGCCGCAGCTTTACCGCGAGCTCTGGGCCGCCTGCGGGCGCGACTTCGACGAGGACGTAGAACTGCGCGCGCTGGATCCGTTTTATGAAATTCGCTGGCCGGATGGCACGAAGTTTGTAGCCCAGCAGGACACCGCCAAACTCCGTGCCGAAGTGGCGAAACTGGCGCCGGGTGACGTGGCGGGTTTCGACAGATTTCTCGACGACAGCGCGCGGCGGTACTGGTTCGGGTTCGAGGATCTTGGACGGCGGTCAATGCACAGACTGCTGGACCTGATTAAGGTGCTGCCGACCTTTGCCCGCCTGCGCGCGGACAGGTCCGTTTATGCCCATGCGGCCTCACGGGTGAAGGACGAAAAGCTGCGCATGGCGCTGAGTTTTCATCCGCTTTTCATCGGTGGCGACCCGCTGCATGTGACCTCAATGTATATTCTCGTGGCCTATCTCGAAAAGGAATTCGGGGTGCATTACGCGATGGGCGGGATTGCCGGCATGGCCGAAGCCATGGGCCGGGTGATCACCGATCAGGGCGGCACGCTGCTGATGGAAACCGAAGTCGATGAGATCGTGATCCGCGATGGTGTGACCACCGGGGTGCGTCTGGCGAGCGGGCTGGAGATGGGCGCGGATGTGGTCGTCTCAAACGCGGATGCGGGCCATACCTATGACCGGCTGCTGCGCAATCACAAACGCCGTCGGTGGACCAGCAAACGGCTGGCGCGGACGCGGTATTCCATGAGCCTCTTCGTGTGGTATTTCGGCACGAAGGGCACGCGCAATGACTGGTCGGACGTGGGCCACCACACCATTCTGAACGGGCCGCGCTATAAGGGTCTGCTGAAGGATATCTTCATCCGTGGCAGGCTCTGTGACGACATGAGCCTCTATGTGCACCGCCCGTCGGTGACCGACCCGAGCGTGGCGCCCGAGGGCGATGACAGTTTCTATGTGCTGAGCCCGGTGCCGCATCTGGGCCATGACAACGGCGTGGACTGGGCCACCGAAGAGCCGCGCTACAAAGAGAAGATGCTGAAGGTGCTGGAGGACCAGCTGCTGCCCGGTCTGCGCGATAAGATCAGCACCGAAGTGGTGTTCACACCCGAGACCTTCCGCGACCGGTATCTGAGCCCCTTTGGTGCCGGTTTCTCGATTGAGCCGCGCATTCTGCAGAGTGCTTGGTTCCGGCCGCATAACGTCTCTGAAGAGGCGAAGGGGCTCTATCTTGTGGGGGCCGGCACGCATCCCGGGGCAGGGGTGCCGGGCGTGATTTCCACGGCGGAAGTGCTGAGCCAGCTGGTGCCGGATCCGGAGGTCGTGCGATGAACGCGCGCCTGAAACGTCGTGCGATGAACGCGCGCATTGAAAGCCGTGCGATGATCGTGCGCAGGAAAAGCCGCCGCGTCACCGGTGAGATGAATGGCAGCCCGATCGTGCTGCGCAAAGGAAGAGACCAATGATTGCACCTGCTGATCTTGAGCATTGTCGCGAGGCGATCCGCCACGGGTCCCTGTCATTTCACGCCGCCTCGAAACTGCTGCCCGCAAAGGTCCGTGACCCTGCTCTGGCGCTCTATGCCTTTTGCAGGCTGGCCGATGACGAAGTTGATCTGAAGGCTGAAAAGGCCGAAGCGGTGCTGCGGCTGCGCGACAGGCTTGATGCAGTCTATGCCGGGCGCCCTCAGAATGCCGCCCCGGACCGGGCATTCGCAGCACTCGTGGACGATTTCGAGATGCCCCGCGCGCTCCCTGATGCGCTGCTGGAGGGGCTGGCCTGGGACGCAGAAGCGCGGCGGTATAAAACGCTCTCCGGGGTGCGGGATTATTCCGCGCGTGTGGCCTCGGCCGTCGGCGCGATGATGTGTGTTCTGATGGGGGTGCGCGACGCCGATGCGCTGGCGCGCGCCTGTGATCTCGGCGTGGCGATGCAGCTGACCAACATCGCCCGGGATGTGGGCGAGGATGCGCTTGAAGGCCGGATATATCTGCCGCTCGACTGGCTCGAAGAGGCGGGGATCGACCCCGACGCGCATTGCACAGACCCGGATGCGTCAGAGGCTGTCCGCGCCATGGTGCGCCGCCTCGTGATGGAAGCCAACCGGCTCTATATGCGGTCCGAGGCCGGCGTGGGGGCGTTGCCGCTGTCCTGCCGCCCGGGCATTTACGGCGCGCGGTTTATCTATGCCGGCATCGGCAGCCGGCTGCGCAGCATGAAATACGATTCGATCTCGGCACGGGCGCGCACGAACAAATGGCAGAAGATCGGCTGGCTGGGCCAGTCGCTGCTGCTGAGCGGTGCCACGGTAGTGATGCCACGTTCGGCGGTGCTTTATGCCCGGCCGCTCGAAGAGGTGCAGTTTCTGGTTGATGCCGCTGCCCGGGGCGTGCCGCAGACCACGCGCAGCGATGCGCTGATTTCGGTGCTCGCCACGCTGGAACAGCACCGCCAGGACCAGCGCGCGCATCTGACCGGCCAGCGCGCCGGCGTGACCTGACCCGATGTTCTGGCTTACTTTTGCAGTTTTCTTCGGCGCCTGTGTCGGTGCCGGTCTTACGGGCGGTCTCTTTCCGCCGGGGCCCTGGTACCGCACGCTTGAAAAGCCGTGGTTCACGCCGCCCGACTGGGTTTTTCCGGTCACATGGACGGTGCTTTATATCTGTATCGCTACCGCCGGAGCGCGGGTTGCGATGCTCGAAGGCAACGGTCTGGCGATGGGGTTCTGGGCGATGCAGATTGCCTTTAACGGGCTCTGGACGCCGGTCTTTTTCGGGCTGCGCAATATCCGTCTGGGCATGGCTGTGGTATCGTTCCTGTGGCTCATCGTGGCGGCCGGGATGGTGGCGTTGTGGCAGGTCGAATGGCTCTCAGGCCTTTTGTTCGTACCCTATCTGATCTGGGTCACGATCGCGGCGGCTCTCAATGCGGGCGTCTGGCGGCTGAACCCCGAAGAGGCCCGCAATCCGCCACCGATTGAAACGTAAACGGCATGTGCGGAACCGGTAAGACACTCGGGCGTTTTTGCAGCGCCGTGAGCATGAAGAAAACAGATACTCCCGCGAGGTCACAGGGCATGGCCTGTGGTGACGGCGGGACATGGCGTCAGCGTCTGCTCACAGGTGTTCTCAGATGAGCACCGTGCAGAGCAAAGCCCGCAGCATCCGTCGCATCCTTGCGCTGATCTGTGCGTTTCTGGTGCCGGTTGCCATTATTTATGCCGATGTGATCATGCTGAACAGCACCATGGGTGAAGCCTCTCTGGTGCAGATCGCTCAGGTGCTGATGATCCTGGCGGGGGCTTTGTTCTTTGTCGCAGGCGCGCGTGCGCAGCCTGCACAGCGCGGGTATCTGGTGCTGATCGCCACGCTCTTTCTGTGCATGTTCATCCGCGAAAATGACGGGCTGCTCGATCACGTCGCGCATGGGTTCTGGGTTGTTCCGGCCTGTGTGACCGCCTTTGCGGGCGGTCTTATCCTGCGGCGCAGCCGGGATACTGTGACCGGTCCGTTTACTGTGCATGCTGAAACCGGTCCGTTCTGGATCCTGATGACCGGCTTTTTCCAGCTGATGGTTTTCAGCCGTCTTTTCGGCAGTGGCCATCTTTGGGATTTCGCCGAAGGCAGCGCGGGTTCAGATACGGTCAAATCCCTCGTTCAGGAAGGCACCGAACTGGCCAGTTATGCGCTGATCCTGCTGGGCTCTTATCTGTCGCTGCGGTCGCGTTTCGGTGCCGGCACACCGGAGCGGGAAGAGAACTGAGCGGGCTGTTTGGGGCAGATGCCGCTGGACTGCCGCTGTGGGCCGGGCCGCCGGTCAGGACCACCGCCAGTTTCTGCGACGCGGGACCCTGACGGCCAGCATCGGCTTGAGCAGCGGCGAGCGGAAACGTCGCAGATCGAGCGCTTCATGCACGCCGGTCGTGCGCTCGCCGTCAAGCACCGTCTCCACCGCAGAGCGCGAATAAAACGGTGCATCCAGCATACCGAGGGTCTGGCACGCGCGCTGTCCCGGATCAGCGCGGGTCTCACGCGACACGGCCCAGAGACTGCGCCGCAGTTTCGTTTTCGGGGGCAGGGGGATCGCGCGCGCCTGCCCGTCGCGGCCAAAGCGGAACCCCGCGGCAAGTTCTGAGCCATCAAGCCGGGTGGCATCGTAAAAACAGGTGGCCCCTTTGCGCGTGGGATAACGGCCCCAGGTCCAGTAGCTGAAATCCTCTTCCAGCGCGCGGGTGCCGAAATTGGCGTCAAAATACCCCTCGCCCTGCCACTGCCAGCCTGGGCGGTCGATATCGACATCAATGCGCGCGCAGGGCGCAAAGGGCCGCCAGACATGCGCGCCGTCCGGTGTCAGTGGCAGTTCAGCACTGGTGATCGCGGATGGGGTGAGGGTGATGCGCCCCCGCACCCGGCTGATCAGCGGCGGGCCTGAGATCTCGTCGATATCGATGATCAGACGGCCGGCGTCCCAGCGCATCATCGAGGGGCCGACCTCGAACCGTGAGGCGGTCTGGCGCAGGGCGCTTTCGCCCCGGTCGGTCATGGTAAACCGCCCGCCGGGCCCGTAGGTGGCGACGTTGATACAGACATGGTTCTGCGGATTGCGCCGCCCGGACCAGCGGTACCAGGGCGAGAAAACAGAGCCTATAAAGCCGATAACAGAAACGGCGCGCGTGCCGCAGTCACTCAGGCCGTCGACATACCACCAGGCATAACCGTTGGGTGCGACGTCGACGTTAAAGTTAGGTCGCGTAAGATCGCCCCGGCCGCGTGCCGGGCGGAGAGCGTCGCCATCGGCACCCCCGCGCCCGGATGTGTGCCCCCGCCCGCCAGCCAGAGCCCCGGTACCGGTGTCCGGGCGGTGGGCCGTTTCAGGGCGGCGGTCATGCCGTGTGGTGTCTGGCCGTAAAGTGCGCCCAGGCTGTCCGGAAACATCCGCGCAAAAGTCTGCGGTGTCGTGATGGTGGTCGTGTCCGGTGTCGGGCTGAAGGTCACGCCCGAAGAAGTGAGCCGGTGAATGATCTGATGATGCCATTGGTCAAGGTCCGTTGGGTCAGAGGTGTCGGAGGCGGCCGGCGCGTTCGATATGATCTCAAAGCGTTCCATCGCCGGGGGTTGGGTCTGCTGTCCGCGGTCTTCGGCGCAGAGATAAAGCGTAGGGTCGGCGGGGATGCGGCCTGCCGCAAGATCGGTGAATTCCGACTGCGGATCGGCCGCAAAAAAGACGTTGTGATGCGCGAGATCGCGCCCCGCGGATACGGCGGCAAAGCTGTGCACGCGTGCGGAAAAGGATCGCGGCAGTTTCAGGGTCTGCGGGGCGATATGGGTGAGGTCGGCACCAAGACTGCCGGTGGCGAGTGCGCGAGGATCACCGGCATAGACGACTGCGTCCGCTGCCAGTGAGGTGCCGTTCTCAAGATGCACTGAGCTTGCGCGTCCGCCGGTGAGGCCGATGCGCGCCACATGGGCCTCTGTCACGATCTCCACACCCTGTGCGCGGGCGAGTTTAGTCAGTGCGCCGGCAAGGCGGTGCATGCCGCCTTCGACGACCCAGACGCCGGCGGCTTCGGCCTGCCAGATCAGCGACAGAATCGCAGGGCTCAGATGCGGCGCACCGCCTACATAGGTGGCATAGCGCCCGAAAAGCTGTGCCAGACGCGGGTCGCTGAACTGCCGCGCCAGCGCGGATTTCAACGTGGAGAGCGGCGCCATCGCGCGGATCAGCGCAGGTTGGCGCAGCACATGCGGGACCAGGTCTGTGAGGCGCGGGGCAGGGGCCTGCATCATCGGCGCGTCGAAAGCGTGGAAAAGCTGTGCCGTGCGGTTGTTGAACCGGCGGAAATCATCGGCGGCGCGGGCACCCGCAAAGTCCGCAATGGCATCCGCGCTCTTGCCGGCATCCGCGTAAAGATCAAGGCTGCTGCCGTCGGGCCAGAAGTGCCGCGCGAGGATATCCTGGCGGATCAGGGTCACGTGATCTTCCAGCTTTTCCCCGGCGCAGTCGAAAAGGTCGTCAAAGACATGCCGCATGGTCAGCACAGTGGGCCCGGCATCCACCGGTCCGGCGGCACTGGGCAGGGTGCGGATTTTGCCGCCTGTATGCGCGTGACGTTCCAGAAGGGTGACCTGC
The DNA here is from genome assembly GCF_012932215.1 of Roseobacter ponti. Lineage (GTDB taxonomy): Bacteria > Pseudomonadota > Alphaproteobacteria > Rhodobacterales > Rhodobacteraceae > Roseobacter > Roseobacter ponti. The sequence continues at coordinate 13,049 of NZ_CP048789.1, forward strand.
AACCCGCCTGCGGCCAGCCGGATGGCAGTCGCAAGCCCGGCCACACCGGCACCGATCACGACGGCGCGGACCCTCTCAGGATGCAGCGGGGCGGCAGAAACAAGCATAGGCGATTGTTGACTCAAGCGTGCAATGTGTCCAGTATGATTTACACATTGGTGTCGATTTATTCTGACACTATGCCTTTGAGGGATGTTTTCTATGGGCCTGAATACGCGGATCGAAGCGTGCATTGCGCAGTCAGTTGCACTTGGTCAGGGACGCGGTTCTGTTCCGCCAAAGCTCGCCTCGGCGCTGGGATATGCGACCGCACCGGGCGGCGCGCGGATCCGGCCCACGATTCTTATGTCGGTGGCGATGGCCTGTGGCGATGACCGTCCGATGATCTCGGATGCGGCGGCGGCAGCGCTTGAGCTTATCCACTGCGCGAGCCTCGTGCATGATGATCTGCCCTGCTTTGACGATGCGGATCTGAGGCGCGGAAAGCCATCGGTGCACAAAGCCTATTCCGAGCCGCTTGCCGTGCTGACAGGTGACAGTCTGATCGTGCTGGCCTTTGAAATCCTCGCGCGCCAGTCATCACATGCACCTGACCGGGTGGCGCAGCTGATCATGACGCTGGCACAGCGCACCGGCATGCCGGGCGGTATCTGTGCGGGTCAGGGCTGGGAGAGTGAGACGGAGATTGATCTCTCTGCCTATCATCAGGCGAAAACCGGCGCGCTCTTTATTGCCGCCACGCAGATGGGGGCGGTTGCCGCCGGTCAGGAAGCTGAGCCCTGGTTTGAGCTCGGTGCCCGTATCGGTGAGGCTTTCCAGGTTGCGGATGATCTGCGTGACGCCCTCTATGATGCCGAAACGCTGGGCAAGCCTGCGGGTCAGGACGATCTGCACGGACGGCCGAACGCTGTGGCGCAGCTTGGCGTTCAGGGCGCGATTTCGCGTCTGCGTGATATTCTGGGTGGGGCGATTGCCTCGATACCTTCCTGCGCCGGCGAGGCACAGCTCGCTGAAATGGTGCGCATGTATGCCGAGCGTCTGACGCCGGTTGCGCCGACGGTTGCGGCCGCCACCACACCCACCCGCCATGTCTGATCTCAGCGCGCCGCCGTCGCCGGCCTGGCGGGGCGGCTGGCTGAACCGGCTGATCGCGCGCCCCGGCTTTCAGAGCTGGGCGAGTCGCTTTCCGCTGACCCGCGGCCAGGCGCGGCGGGACGGCGCTGTTCTTTTCGATGTTGTGCAGGGGTTCGTTCAGAGCCAGGTGCTGATGGCGCTGGTTGAGCTTGATCTGCTGCCACGTCTGCGCGGCGGGCCGCAGAGCGCTGAAAACCTCGCGCGTGCCGCGGATGTACCGGCTGACCGGATGCAGATTCTGCTGCAGGCTGCGGCAGCTCTGGGGCTGATGAAACGCCGGCGCGACGGACGCTTTGCTCTGGCGCGCAAAGGGGCTGCGCTGATGGGCGTGCCGGGGCTTGATGCGATGATCCGGCACCATCGTGCCTTTTACGATGACCTTGCGGACCCGGTGGCGCTGCTGCGCGGGCCGGAGCGTACAGCGCTTTCCGAATTCTGGCCGTATGTCTTCGGGGCGCGTGGCGAGATCGACCCGGAAGTGGCGGCGACTTATTCCGACCTCATGGCGCAGAGCCAGCGTCTGGTGGCCGAAGATACCCTGCGCGCAGTGTCGCTGAAAGGGGTGGATCATCTGCTGGATATCGGCGGCGGGACAGGCGCTTTTCTCGAAGCGGCGGGACAGGCGTATCCGGGCATCTCAATGACACTCTTCGATCTGCCAGAGGTGACGCCGGCGGCGACCGCGCGGTTTGCCCGCACGGGCATGTCCGGGCGCGTGACCCTTTGCCCCGGCTCTTTCCGCGATGATCCTTTGCCGCGGGGTGCTGATGCCATTTCGCTCATCCGGGTGCTCTATGATCATGCGGATGAAACTGTCGCGGATCTGCTGCGCGCGGTTTTTGATGCTCTGCCGGAAGGCGGGCGTCTGATTATCTCGGAGCCCATGGGGGGCGGTCGGCGACCGGACCGGGCGGGGGATGTCTATTTTGCATTCTACACGATGGCGATGCAGACCGGGCGGACGCGGTCCGCCGACGAAATCACGGCGCTTTGTGCAGCAGCCGGTTTCACCGATATCCGCAGCGCGGCACCTGCGCGCAGCTATGTGACCCGGACCCTCACAGCCGTCAGACCGGCTATCCCGAGGAATGCGTAATCAAATGACTGTCCATTTTGATTGACACATTTGTCTGTAAGTTTAAACTGACAGAACAACAGTAAGATGTTCAGTGAGTCTTTGACCTTAATCAAAGCCGTCAGAACATCCGGAGGAGAAGACACTTGGAAACCACCGCCGTACTCCTGAAGGGTCCCCGTGATCTGGATGTCGGCCGTCTGACGCTGAATGCGCCGGGCGAGGGGGACCTGGTTGTTGACATCACCCATTCAGGAATTTCCACCGGAACCGAAAAACTGTTCTGGACCGGACAGATGCCGCCCTTTCCGGGCATGGGCTATCCGCTGGTGCCGGGCTATGAAGCCGTTGGCGAAGTTGTCGAAGCGGCCCCTGCGACAGGCTACCGCCCGGGCGACCGCGTCTTTGTGCCGGGTGCCAGTTGTTATGATGGTGCCTTCGGGCTTTTCGGCGGCGCGGCCTCCCGCGTCGTGACGGCTGCAGAGCGTGTCACGCGAATCGACGCGGGCTTCGGATCAAGTGGCGCGTTGCTGGCGCTTGCCGCAACTGCACGCCATTCTATGGCCGGCCTGAACAAATCTGTCCCTGACCTTATTGTAGGGCACGGCGTCCTGGGTCGGCTTCTTGCGCGGCTGACAATGGCCGCAGGCGCGCCCGCACCCACCGTCTGGGAAACCGACGCCAGCCGGCGCAGCGGAGCCACCGGATACCAGGTTATCGACCCGCGCGAAGACAAGCGACGCGATTACATGTCGGTCTATGATGCCTCGGGCAATGTGGACGTTCTCAATGACCTCGTGGCCTGCATGGGCCGGGGCGGCGAGATCGTACTGGCCGGCTTTTATACTGATCCGATCAGCTTTGCTTTCCCGCCCGCCTTTATGAAAGAGGCGCGGTTCCGGGTCGCGGCAGAGTGGACACGCGATGACCTGGCCGCGACGCGCGCGCTGGTCGAAGGCGGATCGCTGAGCCTTGACGGGCTCATCACACATACAAGCGACGCGGCCGATGCGCCGGCGGCGTACCGACAGGCATTCACCGATCCTGACTGTCTCAAGATGATACTCAACTGGAAGGATGCGGCATGAAGGACGAAGTCCCGAACCTCAAGGATTTTGACAAGCGTCTGCGCGATGAAGCAAAAGACGAGCCGACCCTTGAAGTGCCCCAGGGCGAGCCGACCTCCAAAACCCAGATCATTGCGATCTATGGCAAAGGCGGGATCGGCAAATCCTTTACGCTGGCGAACCTCAGCCACATGATGGCCGAGCAGGGCAAACGCGTGCTGCTCATTGGCTGCGATCCGAAATCTGATACGACATCGCTTTTGTTCGGCGGCAAGGCCTGCCCGACGATCATCGAGACCTCGACCCGCAAGAAGCTTGCCGGTGAAGAGGTGCAGATCGGTGATGTCTGTTTCAAACGCGGCGGTGTGTTTGCGATGGAACTTGGCGGTCCCGAAGTGGGCCGCGGGTGTGGCGGGCGCGGCATCATCCACGGTTTTGAACTGCTGGAGAAGCTCGGGTTTCACGACTGGGATTTTGATTACGTTCTGCTCGACTTTCTGGGCGACGTGGTCTGCGGCGGCTTTGGTCTGCCGATTGCGCGGGACATGGCGCAGAAGGTTATCCTTGTGGCCTCCAACGATCTGCAGTCGCTTTATGTGGCCAACAACGTCTGCTCCGCGGTGGAATACTTCCGCAAGCTTGGCGGCAATGTCGGTGTCGCCGGGCTGGTGATCAACAAAGACGACGGCTCGGGCGAGGCTGCGGCTTTTGCCGAAGCGGTCGATATTCCGGTACTGGCAAGCATTCCGCAGGACGACGACCTGCGTAAGAAATCCGCCAACTATCAGATTGTCGGCACAGCGCAGTCGCAGTGGGGCGCGCTCTTTGCGGAGCTTGGCGATAATGTGGCCGTGGCTCCGCCGGTGCGGCCTGCGCCGCTGGATCAGGATGGCCTGCTGGGCCTCTTTGATGCCTCGGAGACAGGCGGCGACTATGTCCTTGTCCCCGCGACAGATGTGGACATGCGCGGCAAAAACGCTGAGCCAAAACCCTCGCTGGAGGTGGTTTATGACGAAGCCTGAGCATTTCGACCAGTCGGACTCAGCGATCCGCCAGAGCGCCCGGACCGAACGCAAATCGCGTGAGGCCTGTCACGCATCGCTGAGCTCTGTCGAAGCCTCCCGGCGGCTGCTGGACCGGCTGCGTGCCTTTGGTGTCCGGCATGAGGCCGTGAGCGAATGAAATCAGAAGTCACATATGACGATGCCGCCGACGTGGAGGTGATCAAGGGTCATCCGCATGGCGATGTGTCACGTGTGGCCGGTGAAGGTGCGCCGGCCGGCGCACCCGCGGATGCGATGGGCTGCCATTCCGGTGCCGATATGGAAGAGGCCGCGCGGGCGGCGGGGCAGTCGGAACTGCTGGATAAATTCCGGGCCGATTACCCGGTGGGTCCGCACGACAAACCCCAGTCGATGTGCCCGGCTTTTGGCTCGTTGCGCGTCGGCCTGCGGATGAAGCGCGTGGCGACGGTGCTGAGCGGGTCGGCCTGCTGTGTCTATGGTCTGACGTTTGTGTCTCATTTCTATGGGGCGCGCCGGTCGGTCGGATACGTGCCGTTCAACTCCGAAACCCTGGTGACAGGCAAGCTTTTCGAGGACATCCGCGAATCCGTGCATGAGCTCGCAGACCCTGATCGCTATGACGCGATTGTGGTGACGAACCTTTGTGTGCCGACAGCGAGCGGTGTGCCACTGCGGCTGTTGCCGGAAGAGATCAACGGCGTGCGCATTGTGGGCATCGACGTGCCCGGTTTCGGCGTGCCGACCCATGCCGAAGCCAAAGATGTGCTCGCCGGTGCGATGCTGAAATACGCGCGTTCCGAGGCCGAAGCGGGCCCCGTTGCGCGGCCTGTGGGCAGCCGGACAGATCGTCCGACGGTGGCTCTGCTGGGTGAGATGTTCCCGGCGGATCCGATGATGATCGGCCAGATGCTCAGCCCCATGGGGCTGGCCGCAGGGCCGGTGCTGCCCTGCCGCGAATGGCGCGAGCTTTATGCGGCACTTGACTGTTCTGTCGTAGCAGCGATTCATCCGTTTTATACAGATACCGTGCGTGAGTTTAAGGCAGCAGGGCGGCCCGTTGTGGGGTCCGCGCCTGTCGGGCTGGATGGTACCATCGACTGGCTGCGCGCAATTGGTGATACCTTTGGCGTTGGCGAAGACGCGATTGCCACGGCGCAGAACGCTGTGATGCACGCGATCACCGAAGCGCTTTCGGCTAATCCGATTGAGGGCACGATCACGCTTTCAGGCTATGAAGGCTCTGAGCTGCTGGTCGCGCGTCTGCTCATTGAGAGCGGTGCGAAGGTGCCCTATGTCGGCACGGCCTGCGCAAAATCGCCCTGGTCTGCGGATGATGCCGCCTGGCTTGAGGCGAAGGGCGTTACGGTGAAGTACCGCGCGTCGCTGGAAGATGACTGTGCCGCGATGGAAGCGGTGAAGCCGGATCTGGCGATCGGCACGACGCCGGTGGTGCAGAAGGCCAAGGAGCTTGGCATTCCGGGCCTTTATTTCACGAACCTGATTTCCGCGCGCCCGCTGATGGGTGTGGCAGGGGCCGGATCGCTGGCGACGGTGATCAATGCGGCGATCGGCAACAAAGACCGCATGGGTAAGATGAAGGCGTTCTTTGAAGGTGTCGGTCACGATGATACGGCCGGCGTCTGGGAAGGCGCACCCAATCTGCGGCCCGATTTCCGCGCGCAGCATCAGAAGAAGCTCGACAAAATTGCAAGGGCGGCAAAAGCCGCACAGATGATTTAAGTGCGCGTTCATGATCATAAACGCGCACCGCGCGAGGCAGCGATGGGCGCAGCCCATGGCATTCGCGCCCGGTTTTTATGTCTCACAGGGGCTCTGCCCCCGCGCGAAGCGCGTCCCCGGGATATTTCTCAGCCAGAGAAGCAGGGGGTACTCTGCTGATGCTGGTGACTGATCATGATCGCGCGGGTGGATACTGGGGGGCAGTTTATGCCTTTTGTGCCGTCAAGGGATTGCAGGTGGTGATTGATGGCCCGGTGGGTTGTGAGAACCTGCCGGTGACATCCGTGCTTCATTATACTGACGCGCTGCCGCCCCATGAGCTGCCGATTGTTGTGACCGGTCTGGGCGAGGGTGAAATGGGCGCGGGCACCGAAGAGAGTATGAAACGCGCCTGGGAGACACTTGATCCCGCGCTGCCGGCGGTTGTTGTGACCGGATCCATTGCCGAGATGATCGGCGGCGGGGTCACACCGCAGGGCACGAATATTCAGAGATTCCTGCCGCGCACCATTGATGAGGATCAGTGGGAAGCGGCGGATCGGGCGATGACCTGGATCTTTACCGAATTCGGTATGACCAAGGGTCGGATGCCGCCCGAGAAGAAACGCGGGGAAGGTGCGCGTCCCCGCGTGAATATCCTTGGTCCGATGTATGGCACGTTCAACATGCCATCTGATCTGGCCGAGATCCGCAGGCTGGTCGAAGGGATCGGCTGCGAGGTCAACATGGTGATGCCTCTGGGTGCTCATGTGGCCGAAATGAGAGATCTGGTAAATGCGGATGTGAACATCTGCATGTACCGCGAGTTCGGGCGCGGGTTGTGCGAGCTTCTTGCCAAGCCGTATCTGCAAGCCCCGATAGGGGTCGAGAGTACCACGAAGTTCCTGCGCGCACTGGGGAACCTCACGGGCCTCGACCCCGAACCTTTCATCACCCGCGAGAAACACTCCACGATCAAACCCGTCTGGGATCTGTGGCGCTCGGTCACGCAGGATTTCTTTGCTACAGCGAGCTTTGCGATTGTGGCGAGTGAGACCTATGCGCGTGGCATCCGGATGTTTCTTGAGGACGACATGGGTCTGCCCTGTGCTTTTGCTGTCGCCCGGGTGGCCGGCAAAAAGACCAATAACGACGAGGTACGCGCCCTGATGGGGTCGACGCGCCCGCTGATCGTGATGGGGTCGATCAACGAAAAGATGTATATGGCCGAACTCAAGGGCGGGCACGGACCGAGCCCTGCGTTCATTCCGGCCAGTTTCCCGGGGGCTGCGATCCGGCGGCATACGGGCACGCCTTTCATGGGCTATGCCGGGGCGACTTACCTTGTTCAGGAAGTCTGCAACGGGCTTTTCGATGCGCTTTTCCATATCCTGCCTCTGGGCACGGAGATGGATGCGACCGATGCCACGCTGACGCCGTTGCGGCGCGATTTCCCCTGGGACCCGGATGCCCAGGCGATGCTGGACCGCATCGTCGAGACGCATCCCATCCTGACACGAATTTCAGCCGCGCGCTCCCTGCGGGACGCGGCCGAGAAAGCAGCACTTGCTGCAGGTGACGAACGTGTGGTGCTGGGCACCGTGCGCAGTCTGGATCCGGCGCTGGCCGGACTTGATCTGGAGGATCAGAAATGAGCGATATGACATCTGACATGATGGACACCAGCCCGGCCCGGACGGCCCCTGCGCGGGAAACAGTCCGACGCAAAAACAGCGTGGAGTTCACGGTCTATTTCGCGATCATCTTTGTGGCGACCCTGCCGCTGGCGACGCTCACCTGGGCGATGCAGGCGATCAGATCCCGCAGCTTTACCAGTAAAGGTCCGATGGCACGCGCCTGGGCCCAGGCCACGATCATCACGCCGATGATCTTCTCGGCTTACTGAATATGAACGACCTCATGCACATCCGGGCTGGCAAGGCCCCGTGCATGACCCGAATTCCTGGTGTGTGTGCGCCTGCCGGGAGCAAGGACCGGAGCCCTGGAAACAGAGCTTTGGAGACCCCGAGGGGATACGTCCCCAAAGGACCCGGCCGCGGGGTGCGCGGCGTCAGCATAACGTTCCGGAGGAATATTTATGGCTGATAATACAAACCTGTCTTTCACAGGTCTAACTGACGAGCAGGCGCAAGAATTGCACGCTGTCTACATGAGCGGGCTCTGGCTGTTTTCAGCTGTGGCCGTTGTCGCTCATCTGGCAACGTTCATCTGGCGTCCGTGGTTCTGAAGGAAATGGATATGGCAAAGTTCTACAAGATCTGGCTCATTTTCGACCCCCGTCGTGTGTTTGTCGCACAGGGTGTTTTCCTTTTCCTGCTGGCAGCGATGATTCACCTCGTCCTGCTGAGCACAGATCACTTCAACTGGTTCGAGCTGGCGGCGCAATCCGCTCAGTAAATGGACAGACCCGGCCAGGGACTGACCATACCGGTGCTGAAGTACCCAAGAAATGCTGCGGGCGGTCAATATGTGCGCCGCCCGCCCGCGGCGAACCAACGGACAAATAATAACACGACGGCCTCCGCCTGACAGCGGCCCGTCCTGCCAGGAATACCTGCGCGGCCTTTGAGTGCCGGTGCAGAGGCCATGGCCAGGGCGTCCCCGATGACCCAAGGCGCGCCGCACACACGCGGAGAACAGAAGATGGCTTTGCTCAGCTTCGAAAGAAAATATCGCGTCCGCGGAGGGACGCTGATCGGCGGCGATCTGTTCGACTTCTGGGTGGGGCCTTTCTATGTGGGCTTCTTCGGGGTCACGACAGCCTTTTTTGCCCTTCTGGGCACGATCCTTATATTCTGGGGCGCATCACAGCAGGGGACGTTCAATCCCTGGCTTATCAATATCGCACCGCCTGACCTGAGTTACGGTCTGGGCATGGCGCCGCTTCTTGAAGGGGGCCTGTGGCAGATCATCACGATCTGTGCGACCGGCGCCTTTATCAGCTGGGCGCTGCGCGAGGTGGAAATCTGCCGCAAGCTCGGCATGGGATATCACGTGCCCTTCGGGTTTGCCTTTGCCATTCTCGCTTACATGACGCTGGTGATCTTCCGCCCGCTGCTGATGGGCGCCTGGGGGCACGGATTTCCCTACGGAATCTTCAGCCACCTCGACTGGGTGAGCAACACCGGCTACGCCTATCTGCACTTCCATTACAACCCGGCCCACATGCTGGCGGTGACGCTTTTCTTCACCACCACCCTGGCACTGGCGCTGCATGGCGGTCTGATCCTTTCTGCGGCCAACCCCGAAAAGGGCGAAGAGGCCAAGACACCCGATCACGAAGATACGTTCTTCCGGGATTTCATCGGCTATTCGATCGGCACACTGGGCATCCACCGCCTGGGCTATCTGCTGGCGATCAACGCGGTGTTCTTCTCGGCGGTCTGTATCATCATCTCCGGTCCGGTCTGGACCGCGGGCTGGCCCGAATGGTGGAACTGGTGGCTCGATCTGCCGATCTGGGGTGAACCCATAGCCGTGGGAGGAATGTGATCATGATGTTTCCTGAGTATCAGAATATTTTCACCCAGGTGCAGGTGCAGGGCACGCCCGAGATGGGCATGGACGACACCGGCAACAACATGATGGAAGAGCGGGTCGGCAAACCGCGGTTTAATACCCTTGCCGGCCTGATCGGAAACGGCCAGATCGGTCCCTACTACTGGGGCTGGACTTCGATGGTGGCTTTCGCCACCGGGCTTGCCTGGTTCTTTATCGTGGGTTTCAACATGCTGGCGCAGGTCGGCTATTCGATCCCGCAGTTCATCCGGCAGCTTTTCTGGCTGGCACTTGAGCCACCCTCGCCGGAATACGGCCTGTCGATGCCACCGCTCGATGAGGGCGGCTGGTATATCATCGCCAGCTTCTTTCTGCTGGTCTCGGTGATGACCTGGCTGCTGCGGGCCTATCTGCTGGCGCAACAGCACAAGATGGGTAAACACATCTTCTGGGGTTTTGCGGCTGCGGTCTGGCTCTTCCTTGTGCTCGGTCTTTTCCGTCCGGTCCTGATGGGATCCTGGTCGGAAGCGGTGCCTTACGGGATCTTCCCGCACCTCGACTGGACCACGGCGTTCTCGATCCGCTACGGCAACCTTTACTATAACCCGTTCCACTGTCTCTCGATTGTGTTCCTTTATGGCTCTGTCCTGCTCTTCTGTATGCACGGCGGTACCATCCTGGCGGTGACCCGTTACGGCGGCGACCGCGAGCTGGAGCAGATCTACGACCGCGGAACAGCGACCGAACGTGCGGCTCTCTTCTGGCGCTGGACCATGGGCTTTAATGCCACCATGGAAGGTATCCACCGCTGGGCCTGGTGGTTCGCAGTCCTCACCCCCATCACGGGTGGTATCGGGATCCTGCTGACCGGCACGGTTGTCGATAACTGGTTCATCTGGGCGCAGGAGCACAACTTTGCCCCCATGTATGACGGATCATATGGCTACGCAGACTACGGTTCTTACGAAGCCTTTATCGGGAAGGAGAACTGATCATGTTGCCTAAGTGGTTTAACAAATGGAACCAGGACAACCCGACGAATGTCTTTGGTCCCGCGATTCTGATCGGTGTGGTCGGCGGTGCCGTCTTTGCTGCAGCCATCGTGGTCACATGGGGCAACCCGGCGCAGACGGCCAGTCTGCAGACCGGCCCCCGCGGCACCGGCATGTCGGTCCCGGAGTTCAATATGGACCGGCTCGATGCTGATCCGACGATTGAGGCTTACTACACGGAAGAGCCTTATATCCCGGAAGGCGGAGAGGACCTGGCAAAGGACATCTATGAGAACGTCCAGGTGCTGGGCGATCTGACGGAGGACAACTTCAACCGGGTGATGAATGCCATGACCCAGTGGGTATCGCCCGAGCAGGGCTGTGCCTACTGTCACGGGGATGGTGATCCGGAAACCTATGGCGAGGACGCGCTTTACACCAAGGTCGTCTCCCGCCGGATGATCCAGATGACGCAGAATATCAACGAGAACTGGGGCGGTCACGTCAATGCGGTCGGGGAGGTCGGTGTGAACTGTTACTCCTGCCACCGCGGCGAAAACGTGCCATCCGAGATCTGGTTTAATATCAGCCCGGTCAATGAGGCGGCAGGCGGATGGGCATCGGTGCAGAACCGCGCCACATCCGTCAGCCAGTCGACCTCGCTGCCCTCAAATGCGCTGGAAGTGTATCTGACCGACTACGAGCCGGTAAATGTACACGCTCTGGAAAGCCGTGAAGAGGGTGTGCCGGGCATCGACAATGCGTCGATCCAGAAGACGGAGATGACCTATTCGCTGATGAACTACTTCTCCAACAGCCTCGGGGTGAACTGTGTGTTCTGTCACAACAGCCGCGCCTTCTATGACCCTGAGCAGATCACGCCGCAGTGGGCCACGGCTCTGCTGGGACGTCAGATGGTGATTGAGCTTAATCAGGAATATCTGATCCCGCTTGAAGCGGAGTATCCTGAAGACCGGCTTGGCCCGATCTATGGTGATGCGCCCAAGGCGGCCTGCAAAACCTGTCACAAAGGCTATCAGCGCCCGCTTCAGGGCATGAACGTGATCGCCGACTGGCCCGAGCTCGCGACCAGCGAGGCGCCGGTTTACGAATAAGCGGCCGGGCGGCTTTGCGGCCGCCCCCGTTTCGCCAGGCACGGATCATCGGCTTCCTTGATCCGGGCACGGGGCTCAACACCCCGGTTCCCTTCCTGTTGGCTACAGGAACCCGGGGTCGCAGCGGTATAAGACCCGGTGCGACCCCTTTTTCATTCCGGACACCGGATCCGGGCGTTGGCAAGACGCCCCCGGAGTTCCTGCAAAGGAGACGTGCGCCATGACCCGATCCCTGACACCCATGCTTGACCGCGTGGCCGGCCCCGCCGACCTGCGCGGCCTGTCAGACCCCGATCTGAAAACGCTCGCAGATGAATTGCGACAGGAGGTTGTCGGTGCCGTCAGCCAGACCGGCGGGCATCTGGGCTCCAGCCTGGGGGTGGTGGAACTCAGCGTGGCGATCCACGCGGTGTTTGATACGCCGCGCGACAAGCTGGTCTGGGATGTGGGTCACCAGTGCTATCCGCATAAGATCCTGACCGGGCGGCGCGACCGCATGGGGACGCTGCGCCAGGGCGGCGGCATCAGCGGTTTCACCAAACGCAGCGAGAGCGAATACGATCCTTTCGGTGCGGCGCACTCCAGCACATCGATTTCAGCCGCACTCGGGTTTACCGTGGGACGCGACATGGGTCTGCCCACGGGCGATGCGGTAGCGGTGATCGGCGATGGCTCGATCAGCGCCGGCATGGCCTATGAGGCATTGAATAACGCCGGTGCCGAGGGGCGGCGGATGTTCGTCATTCTCAACGACAATGAGATGAGCATCGCCCCGCCTGTGGGCGCGATGTCGTCTTACCTTTCCTCGCTCTCGGATCTCAGCCGCAAAGGTCCCTTTGGGGGGCTTGTGGCTATGGCCGAGGGGATGGAACAGCTCGCCCCGAAGCCCGTCCGCGAAGGTGCACGCCGGGCCCGCGAAATGGTTACCGGGCTGGAAAGCCGCGGCACCTTTTTCGAAGAGCTTGGATTTGATTACATCGGCCCCATCGACGGGCACGACATGGGCCAGCTGCTGAGCGTGCTGCGTGCCGCGAAAACACGTGCGACCGGGCCGGTGCTGATCCACTGCTGTACGGTCAAGGGCAAAGGTTATGCGCCTGCCGAAGGCTCTGCCGACAAATACCACGGCGTCAGCAAATTCGACGTAGGCACCGGTGTGCAGGCGAAAGCGCGCGCCAATGCGCCGTCCTACACCGGCGTTTTCGGCGATACGCTGACCGATGAAGCTGCGCGCGATCCGCGGGTTGTCGCGATCACTGCAGCAATGCCGGGCGGTACTGGTGTGGACCGTATGGCGAAACGCTTCCCGGGCCGGGTTTTTGATGTGGGGATCGCCGAGCAGCACGGGGTGACCTTTGCTGCCGGGATGGCCGCCGCAGGGCTGAAACCATTCTGTGCGATATATTCGACGTTTCTTCAGCGCGGCTATGACCAGGTGGTGCATGATGTGGCCCTGCAGGGTCTGCCTGTGCGCTTTGCCATCGACCGTGCGGGGCTCGTTGGCGCCGACGGGGCGACCCATGCGGGTGCTTTCGACATCGGGTATCTCGGCGCACTGCCGGGCATGACGGTGATGGCCGCTGCCGATGAGGCGGAGCTGATGCATATGGTCGCCACGGCGGTCGCGCATGACAGCGGCCCGATTGCCTTCCGCTATCCGCGCGGCAATGGCACGGGTGTCACGCTGCCGGAACGCGGCGAGGTGCTGGAGATTGGTAAGGGCCGGGTGATCCGCGAAGGTCAGGGCGATGTGGCGCTTCTGTCGCTGGGTACGGTGCTGAGCGATTGCGAGGCCGCCGCCACGATGCTGGAGGCGGAAGGGCTGAGTGCCACAGTGGCTGATGCGCGTTTTGCCAAACCGCTCGATATGGAGCTGATCGCCCGACTGGCGCAGACCCATGCGGCGATTATCACTGTGGAGCAGGGTGCTGAGGGTGGCTTTGGCGCGATGGTGCTGCAGGCGATGGCGGGCGAGGGTCTGCTGGATCACGGGTGCAAACTGCGCACGGTCTGCCTGCCTGACCGGTTTATCGACCAGGCCAGCCCGGCTGAGATGTACCGCGACGCCGGTGTGGATGCTGAGGGGATCCTGAGCACGGTGCTGCGCGCCTTTGGCCGGGACCGCAAGATTGTCGATCTGGCCAGCCAGCGCGGCTAGCCGTTCACGTCCTGCCAGCAGGGCAGCAGATCGCCGGGTGCGGGGCGTGCGGCATAGACCGCGCGTGCGATGGCGCGTGCGAGGCAGAGCGATGCCGCATGTCCGATCAGCGGCAGATTACCCGCCCTCTCGCCCTGGGAGACTGCGAACACCAGATCTCCGTCCATCGGAGAATGTGCCGGCACACAGGCGCGCCCGATCCCGTCATGGGCCGCAATGGCCATGCGCTGGCACTCTGATTTGCTCAGACGCGCCGAGGTGGCGACAATGGCGACGGTGGTGTTGGCGCCTGCCGTGAAGGCCTGGGCTTTGCGGCTTTTCAGTTCGCGCCCGAGGCCGGTGGCAGGGTCCGTGCCCAGCCCGCCGAATTCCCCGTCGATCTCAAAAGGGGCTGCATAGAAATGACGCTCTCCGGGTGTTGTCACAGCGCCCTGCGGGTTGGCGGCGACCAGTGCGCCGACGGTATGGCCATCCTCCAGCACCAGCGAGGCAGAGCCAAGCCCCCCTTTGAGCATTGCCGTCAGCGCCCCGGTTCCGGCGCCGGCAGTTCCGATTTCAAAGTCCTCACCTGCGGCCGCCAGCGCGGCGCGCCCCAGTGCCGGGTAGGGGTTGTCAGACCAGTCTTTCACACCGCCGTTCAGCAGATCAAAGAGGATCGCGCCCGGCACCAGCGGCACCCGCGCAGACCCCACCGTAAAGCCGCGCCCGGCGGCGTGCAGCCCTGCGACCACACCTGAGCAGGCATCGAGCCCGAAGGCAGAACCGCCCGAAAGCACCAGCGCATCAATGGCGGTCACGGATTTATCGGGGGCCAGCAGATCAGTTTCACGCGTGCCCGGCGCGCCACCCATCACATGTACCGAAGTGGTGAAAGGCGCGTCTGCTGTGAGGACCGTCACGCCCGATTTCAACGCATCGTCCTGCGCGTTGCCGACCCGAAGGCCGGGCACATCGGTAATCAGATTGCGGGGTCCGGGGTGCATCATCTGATACGGCCCCTTTGAGGCAGACAGGTCGTCAGTGCATTTTCAACCGGAAGATTCACGCGGGCTCAGATCCTCGGTTTCGCTGCAGCGGTGGCGGCATCACCTGTATTAGGCTCGCCCTTGGGCTCAATGAGCAGCACTTTGCATTCGGCCTCAGCGCGCGGGCGGTGGGTCACACCACGCGGCACAATAAAAAGCTCGCCCGGCCCGACAGGATGCGAGCTGTCCTCCAGATCCATGATCATTTCCCCTTCGAGGACGAGAAAGAAATCATCAGTGCTCTCATGCAGATGAAAGGGGAATTCGCCCTGAAAGCGCACGACCATAACCTCATTGTCATTGTAGTCGGCGATCACATGCGGATCCCAGTGGGTGGTGAACTGCGCCAGTTTCTCCGCAAGATTAACGGGCTTCATATGCAGCGGCCTCCGTCGACTTCCATGGCGGTGCCGGTGATCATCGAAGCCTCATCCGAGCAGAGAAAACAGGCCGCATTTCCCATGTCCTGCGGTGTGGAGAAGCGCCCCAGCGGGATGGTCGCGAGGAATTTCGCACGCATCTCGGGCGTGTCCTCGCCGAGGAAGGATTTCAGCAACGGCGTTTCACCGGCGACAGGGCAGAGCGCGTTGACGCGCACGCCTGATGGCGCGAGTTCGACGGCCATGGTTTTCGTCGCGGTGATCATCCAGCCCTTGGAGGCATTATACCAGTTCAGGTTCGGGCGGGGTGAGAGACCCGCGGTGGAGGCGATGTTGAGAATGGCGCCTTTTCCGGCGGATTTCATGCCACCAACCAGCGCGCGCGCCGTCAGATAGACCGATTTCATATTCACCCCGGTGACGCGGTCGAAATCCTCTTCGCTGACGTCTTCCATCGGGGTTGGCAGGTGGGTGACGCCGGCGTTGTTGACGAGAATATCCACGTGTCCCCAGAGGCTGGCGGCGGCAGTCGCCATGGCATTGACCGAGGCACCGTCCGCCACATCGACCTCCTGCGCCACGGCGTGATCCCCCATCTGATCGGCAAGATCCTTTGCCGCCGGCCCGTTGATATCGGCGATCATAACCCGGCAGCCCTCGGCAGTGAATTTGCGCACGATACCCGCGCCAAAGCCCGAGGCACCGCCCGTCACAATAGCTGTTTTCCCCGTCAGTCGCATCTCAGTCATCCTCCCTGATCTGATACCTCAAAACAACTCTGTCGTGCCCGTCACTTTCCGGCGTGGCGGGGGCGGCACGGTGCATCACAAACCCTTCGCGCCGCCAGAAACTTTCTCCACGCGGATTGGCGTCGAGCACCGAGAGCTTGAGCATTGCAATCCCCTCGTTTCGGGCAAGCCGCCGGATCAGCTTTATCACAGTATGGCCGATCCCGCGCCCCCGGTAAGCAGGATCGAGCAGCATCAGACCGATCCACCAGTCGTCAGGTTGCTCATAGCCTGCGGCGATACCAACGATGCCGGCCATCTCCTGGCCGCGCATTACTGCGAAATGGATCAGGCTGTCGGGCGTTTTACCGGGCGGGCACGCCTCGAAAAAGTCGCGCACGTAGGCGTCATTGGCGGGGTGACCGACTTCCAGCACCACATAGTCGCGCGCCCGTTCCGTGAGATCGAGAACGTCGTCGAAATCCCGCGCGGGGCTGATCGGTTTCAGGCTGATATCAGACATGGAGGTCCGTGTCCTTGCGCGCGGGCAGATCGAGCCTCGGTACGGCGGCCAGCAGTTTGCGGGTATAGGGGTGGCGGGGGGCGGTAAAGAGGGTCTCTGTTGGCGCTTCTTCCACGATTTTTCCTGCCTGCATAACCAGCACCCGGTCGGTGACAGACCGAACCACGCTGAGGTCATGCGAGATAAACAGCCAGGTCAGACCATAGCTGCGGCAGAGATCCGCCAGCAGGTCCAGAATGCGCACCCGCACGGAGACATCAAGGGCGGAAACCGCCTCGTCAAAGATAATCAGATCAGGTCGGGTGATCAGCGCCCGGGCAATCGCGATCCGCTGGCGCTGACCACCGGAAAATTCGTGAATATAGCGGTGCTGGTCTTCGGGTTTGAGGCCGACATCCGAAAGGGCCGTCGCGATGGCCTGTGCGCGGGCCGGCCCGCCCGGCGCGTCCGGCAGGGCATGAAACGGCTCGGTGATCAGACGGCCGACCGTGTGACGCGGATTGAAGCTGCCGAAGGGATCCTGAAACACCACCTGCATGCGGTTCTGCACCGGCGCTTCGGTGCTGTCGGCGTGCAGCGGGGCACCGTTCAGAGTGATCTGACCGGCCTGAACAGGGTCAAGGCCCAGCAGAACACGTGTGAGGGTGGATTTGCCACAGCCGCTTTCGCCCACCAGCCCCAGTCGTTCACCGCGGTTCAGCGTGAAGCTCACGTCGCGCACGGCCTCGACCACAGGCGGTTTCGTAAAGAGCCGTGTGCGGCGCAGGGTGTAGCTGCGTGTGACATTCCGAGCCACCAGAAGCGGCTCAGGCGGCGGGGCAGGGGGCAGGACCACGCGGTGCGCGGAGGCGGCAAAGAGCACTTTGGTATAGGGGTGCTGCATGCCGGACAGCAGCTCAGACGTCGGCGCTTCTTCGACGATGCGGCCATCGCGCATCACCGCGATCCGGCCGGCCATGCCGGCGACCACAGCCAGATCATGGGTGATCATCATAAGGCCCATGCCATCCTCGCGGGTGAGACCGGTGAGCAGATCGAGGATCTGCGCCTGGGTCGTCACGTCGAGCGCAGTCGTCGGCTCATCAGCAATCAGCAGACGCGGGCCCAGCACGATGGCCATGGCGATGACAACCCGCTGGCGCTGGCCACCCGAAAGCTCATGCGGATAGCGCGACAGGGGGAAGCGGTCGGAGGGCAGACCGACGCGGGCCAGCACCTCTTCGGCGCGCGCACGGGCGGCCGCGTGGCTCGTGCCTTCGTGCAGTCGGACGGGTTCGCTGACCTGCGCGCCGATGGTCTGCACCGGGTTGAGCGCGGTCATCGGTTCCTGAAACACCATGCCGATGTCTTTGCCGCGAAGCGCGCAGAGGGCGGGCTCGTCCAGGGCTGTCAGATCGGTGTCGCCAAGCCGGATGGCGCCTGAAAGCACAGAGCCCTGCGGCAGAAGATGCATTACGGAAAAGGCCGTCAGGGATTTGCCCGAGCCGCTTTCCCCGGTCAGTGCGACGATTTCCCCCTGGCCGATCTGCAGGGAAACGTCGCGCAGGACGGACGTGCCGCCGATGCTGAGCGACAGGTTGCTGATGTCGAGAAGGCTCATACCCGTTGCCGCCTGAGCCGCGGGTCGAGCTGGTCGCGCAGGCCGTCGCCTGCAAGGTTGAGCCCCAGAACGATCAGGATGATCGCCAGGCCCGGCACAATGGCCAGATGGGGGGCGAGGGTCACCAGGGTCTGTGCATCCGCCAGCATGCGGCCCAGAGACGGGGTGGGCGGCTGCACGCCAAGCCCGACAAACGAAAGGGCCGCCTCGACCTGGATACCCAGTGCGAACTGGATGGTCCCCTGGACGATCAGCATATTCGTCACATTGGGCAGGATATGTTCCAGCGAGATCCGCGCAGGACCCTTGCCGGCGACCCGCGCGGCCATGATGAATTCGCGTTCCCAGAGCGGCAGGGCGGCGCCCCGTGTCACCCGCGCAAAAACGGGAATGTTGAAGATGCCGAAAGCGATGATCGCATTGACAGCAGAAGGACCAAAGACGGCAGTAATCAGAATTGCCATCACCAGCAGCGGAAAGGCAAAGACGATGTCATTGCCGCGCATGATCGTCTCATCGAGCCAGCTGCCGTGGCGTGCGGCGGCAGCCAGACCCAGCGGGACGCCGAAGCTGAGCCCGATCACCAGCGCCACCAGCGCCACGGCGACCGAGGTGCGCGCACCCACCATGACCATCGACAGGATATCGCGCCCCAGATGGTCCGTGCCCAGAAGATGCGCGCCGCCGGGCGGCTGCAGCCTGCCGGGAATGTTCAGGCTGGTGTGATCGAAAGGCGTCCAGACAAGAGAGACCAGCGCCAGCAGAATGAAGAACCCGGAGAGGCCGAGGCCGATGGCAAGCTGACGGTTCATGCGCGGGTTCTCAGCCGGGGGTCGACGGCGGCATAGGCCAGATCCACCAGAAAGTTGATCATGATGACACCGAAAACGACCAGCATCACCACGCTTTCGACCACGATGAGGTCGCGCGCCGAAATCGACTGGAAAATGAGACGGCCGAGGCCGGGCAGATAAAAGACCTGCTCGATGATGATGGTGCCGGCAAAAAGAAAGGAAAACTGCAGGCCGATCACCGTCAGCACAGGGATAAAAGCATTGCGCAGCCCGTGCCGCCAGAGCGCCTGGCGCGGGCTGAGCCCCTTGGCGCGGGCGGTGCGCATGAAATCCTCGCTCAGTACATCCAGGAGGGCAGAGCGCATTACCCGGGTCAGGATCGCGGCCTGGGGCAGTGCAAGTGCGATGGCAGGCAGGGTGAGCGCGCGCAGACCGGTGCCAACGCCTTTGTTCCAGCCGGGAAAACCGCCTGCGGGAAACCACGACCAGTGGATCGCAAAGACCAGCACCAGCATCATCGCAAACCAGAAATTAGGTACTGCGACGCCCAGTTGTGTTGCGGCCATCACGCCGGTGTCGCCTGCGCCACCGCGCCGGGATGCGGCGAAAAGCCCCGCCGGGATGGCGATAACCACAGAGATCGCCAGCGCATAGGCGGCCAGCGGCAGGGAGACCGCGATCCGGTCCGCAACCATGTCGGAGACCTCGGTGCGGTAGGTATAAGAGGTGCCGAAATCGCCCGTCAGCATGCCCCCGACCCAGGCAAAATAACGCTGGATTTTGGGCACATCGAGGCCGAGTTCCGTGCGCAGCGCCGCCAGCGTTTCAGGCTGTGAATTCAGCCCCAGCATAAACGAGGCGGGATCGCCTGGTGCGATCTCCGTCACGGCAAAGATAATCAGCGACGCGACTGCGAGGCTGAGGACGAGCGAGCCGGAACGTTTCAGAATATACCGCAGCATCACAGCGCAGGTTAGGGCCTGCCCCGGGCCTGGTCCAGAGGGCTTGTTCGGCAGCGCGAATGGTTTATCTGCTCCCCTCTATGGACCACCCGCTTTTCATTGGTGCCGAGATTTTCCGGCACTCCAGTTATGGTCGCTGGCATCCGCTGAGGGTGCCACGGGTGAGTACCGTGATGGATCTCAGCCGCGCTCTGGGCTGGCTGCCCTCTGCGCAGTTCATCACCGCCCCCCGGGCCAAGCCGAAAGCGCTGGAAGTCTGGCACACCCCTGAATATCTCGCCGCATTGCAGCGGGTCGAGGCCACGCAACTCGCCACCGACACCGATACCGCGCGCCATGATATCGGATCGGTTACCAACCCGGTCTATCCGGAAATCTACCGGCGTCCTGCGACGGCAGCGGGCGGCTCGCTGCTCGCAGGAGAGCTGCTGCGCGAGGGAGGCGTTATCTATAACCCGCCGGGCGGTACACACCACGGCATGCCGGACCGCGCTAACGGTTTTTGTTATCTGAACGACCCGGTGCTGGCGATGCTGAGCCTGCGTCGGAACGGGGTCCGGCGGATAGCCTATGTCGATATCGATGCGCATCACTGTGACGGGGTGGCGGTCGGGTTTCACGGGGACCCCGAGTGTCTGATGATCTCGGTGCATGAAGAACGCCTCTGGCCGCGCACCGGGCCGCTTGAGGATGATGCGGGCGGGTCCGCTATCAACATGCCGGTGCCGCGCGGGCTGAACGACAGCGAAATGGCTTTTATCCGTGATGCGCTGATCGTACCGCGGGTGACGGCGTTCCGGCCGGATGCCATCGTGCTTTTGTGCGGGGCCGACGGGGTGGAAGAAGACCCGCTGGCGCATCTGAGCCTGAGCAACAACGCACACTGGGCAGTTCTGGAGGCGCTGATGGCGCTGGCGCCCCGGCTTCTGGTGCTGGGCGGTGGCGGGTATAACCCGTGGTCGGTGGGACGGCTCTGGACAGGGGTCTGGGCAACGCTCAACGGCCATGAGATCCCCGAACGGCTGCCCCCTGCGGCGGAAGCCGTGCTGCGCGGGCTGCGTTTTGAAGGCAACCGGCGGGGAAAGAATCCGCCTGTGCACTGGTTTACAACCCTGCGCGATGCGCCGCGGGGCGGGCCGGTGCGCGACATCATCAAAGACCGTGTGCAGGTTTTGCTGGCGCGCCCGCCCGGCTGAGACCCGGGATTGTGCACTTTGCCGTCCGGCTGAACCATGCAAGGCTGTCACAATGACTGACGATACAAGCCCTGAAGCCTGTCGTGTTCGTTTCGCCGGGCGCATTGCCGCGGAACTCAACGAGATCGCGGATACGAGCGCGCAGACCGGCAGCGACCGCAAACCGGTGATGCTTGATCAGCAGAGTGTGGGGCGTCTGTCGCGCATGGATGCCCTGCAGGGGCAGGCGATGGCCAAGGCAATGCCGGGCCGCCGGGACGGGCGTGCGCGGGCGCTTCTTGCCGCTCTGGAAAGGCTTGAAACCGGGGAATTCGGCTGGTGCGATGACTGCGGTGAGTTCATCGGATTTCCGCGTCTTGAGCTCGATCCGGCCGTCATGCGCTGCGTCAGTTGTGCCAGGTGATCTGCCATATTCCCGACAATCTGATTAAAATCGGACACAAAGTTACCACGGGTTGCACATGCCGGTGTCTGCACCCTGCCATTTTGAGCGGGCAGAACCATGCACGAAAACAAAAAAGCCCGGAGCAAGGCATGAGCAGCAACCTGAAATTCGGAAGCCCTTCGCAAACGCGGATGGTCCTGCTGGAGACAAGCATCACCCCGCAGCGCTTTGTGCTGTCGGAGCGTCGCGAAAAGTCCCGGTCGCGCCGTAACGCCGAAGCGCTGACCGGCGGGCTGATTGCCCTGCTTTTTGTCTGCGCCTATCTGCAGCTCTTTCTGCCACAGATTTTCCCGGCAGCTTTCGGGGTGTCAGCACCGCTGATGCTCTCAGGATCGGCCGTGGCCGCCGGTCTTGGTCTTTATGCATGGATGACCCGGGGGTATCTGCCCGAATTCGGGATCGATCGGGAAAAGCGGGAGGTCTGGACCTGCATGCTGAACAGCCAGGGGCGTGCCCGGGTGCGTCAGCATTTCGCGACATCGGACGTCAGGAGCATCTATGTGTTCCGCCCGGAAGGGCAGACAGCGGATGCCGCACTCTGTCTCAAAGTCCGCGCAAACCCGCGGCCGATTTACCTCGTGCGCGGGCAGATGGACGAGATCAAAGCCGCTCACGACCAGATCTGCCGCTTTCTGCGCGCCGATCAGGCGATCACCCCGGCAACACCCCGGTTTGCGTCCGCAGCCGCAAAGCCCCGGACAGCACCGTCTGTTTTTGCCTCACCCCGGCGCAGCTGAGCGCCGGAGCGGGTTTCAGACCGGCATATTGTCAAACATTTCGTCGAAAGCATCTGCCCGCAGACTTTCGTTCAGCCGCCGCAGGCGCGGCGGGACTGCAAGGCCCTGCGATCTGAGTGCTGCAATGACCCGGTCGATTCTCGGCTGGAGAACCAGTTGTTCACGATGCGGGGTCTGTTCAA
This sequence comes from Roseobacter ponti, assembly GCF_012932215.1. Taxonomy (GTDB): domain Bacteria; phylum Pseudomonadota; class Alphaproteobacteria; order Rhodobacterales; family Rhodobacteraceae; genus Roseobacter; species Roseobacter ponti. The sequence goes on from NZ_CP048789.1 coordinate 35,425, forward strand.
GCAGAGACTGAAGATGAATGGCACGTTCTTCAAGATCGGTCACGGTTAGCTCCCTTATACGCTGTGTATCCTGCCTCGCCGCAGGCTTCACACGTGAAGATGGTGTCAGGTTGTAACATACCCGTGACTGTCACGCATGTGCGTTCTCCGGTCAGGCTGTGTATTTTTGTGGCATCGCCTCAAATTTCATCGCGCTCTGCGCAGCAGCGTTGAACCCGGTCGGAATAACCCGCGGATTTATGCCTGGCCTGAAGTCTCTGAGCGGGACGCAGGATGGGTAGCGGTCATTCTGATCCGGCTGCGTCAGCGAGATACCCGGGCTGACCGCCCGGGCACTCTGTGACGGAGCGCGCCTCACCCGACGGTTATTCTGCCCAGCTTACAGCAGTCAGATCCGTGGCCTGGGTCGGGGCATTGGCCCAGAGGCCCTGCAGACCGGCTTTGGCCACCGAGGTATTGGCAAGCTGGAACAGGTATCCGTTAACGTAATCATCCGCGATGATTTTCTGTGCTTTGGCCATCATTTCGATGCGCATTTCAGGGTCGGTGGTGCTGTTCAGTTTTGCGATCAGCTCCTGAAACTCCGGATTGTCGTACTGGAAATAGTAATCCGGGTTGGCATAGATACCGATGTCCATGGGTTCGGTGTGGCTGACGATGGTCAGGCCGAAATCTTTGCCGCGGAAGACTGATTCGAGCCACTGCGCCCATTCAACATTGGTGATCTTTGCGGTGATGCCGACCTCGGCGAGTTGTGAGGCGATGATCTCGCCACCGCGTCGGGCATAGGAGGGGGGTGGCAGATAAAGCGTCGTCTCGAAGCCGTCTGCAAGGCCCGCTTCGGCCAGCAGGCTTTTCGCCTTTTCGGGATCGTAGGCGGATTGTCCCGTCAGATCCACATAGGCCGGGTTGTGTGGCGCAAAATGGGTGCCGATCGGCGTGCCATAGCCGAACATTGCGCCGTCAATGATCGCCTGGCGGTCAATGGCGTGGGCCACAGCCTGGCGGACGAGCAGATTGTCAAAGGGCGGCATTTTGTTGTTGGTGCTCAGAATAGTTTCACCCTCGGTGGAGCCGACAAGCACCTGAAACCGGGGGTCGGCTTCGAACTGCGGCAGGTTTTCCGGGGCCGGGAAGGCGGAGAAGAAATCCACGTCACCGGCCATTACAGCGGCAAAAGCGGCGGTGGGATCAGAGATGAATTTGAACGTCGCAGTTTCCAGCACGGCGGGCGTGCCCCAGTAATCGTCGTTGCGCACCAGTTCAATCCGGTCTGACTGCGCCCATTGCACAAACTTAAAGGCACCCGTGCCCACGGGCATCTGTTTGATATTACCGATGGTTTCGGGGGCCACGATTACAGCATCACCCCAGGCAAGATTGAAGAGCAGATTGCCGTTGGGCTCAGAAAGGGTGATGCGCAGGGTCAGCGGGTTGACGACCTCAACCGCGCTGATGGCCTCGTAAAGTGCTTTTTGCGCATTCGCGCTGTCTTCGGCCAGGATCCGGTCGAGCGTGAATTTCACGTCTTCGGCGTCCATGGCTGTGCCGTCATGGAAAGTGACACCGTCCTGAAGCGTAAAGGTATAGCTCAGCCCGTCATCGGAGATTTCCCAGGACTTTGCCAGACCGGGAACCACCGAGCCGTCGGCCATAAACCGGGTAAGCCCCTCGAAAACGTTGGAGTAGAGCACGGAATCGATGGCACCCGCCGCAGCGGAGGTCGGGTCGAGATGCGGCGGTTCCAGCTGCAATGCCACGGTGATGTCGGTCTGCGCCGTGGCACTGACGGCGGTGGCGGCCAGCGCCATGGCCAGAAGGCTGCTTTTGATGGACTGCATGACGGTTCCTTAATCTGTTCACCGCGGGGCTGCGGCACCCTGTCAGCGTTAAGTGTCACAACAAACATGACGGCATTCAAGAGCCCCTTTGCCCGCATTGTGCAGGACCGGGCGTCATTTGAGCAGCTTTGCGGTCTGCCTGCGGCGCCACGCGGGCCGACCAGTGCCTGCCGGAGACCATCCTGCAAACTGGCCGTCGTGGCGGCCAGCAGGGTCCGTTCAGGCGGGTCAGGCGGAACATTCGTGCGCGGACGTGGCGCAGGGGTGCCGTCAGGCCGCGCCGGTCAGCAGAGTTTCCAGCGTGCGCCCCATGACCTTTGCGCTGTCGAGCATATCATCGATGCCGACGTATTCATCCGGTTTATGCGCAAGCTCAAGGATCCCCGGGCCATAGGCAATGCAGTTTTTCAGCCTGCCGATGCGGTCAATGTGTTTCTGGTCATAGGTTCCGGGAGAGGCGACATAGTCAGGCTTTTTGCCCATGATATCTTCAATCGCCCGGGCCACCGTCTGTACCACAGGGGCCGAACGGTCCGTCATGCTGGGCAGCACCGCGTTCAGTTCTGTCAGGGTGTAGTCGAAATCTGCCCGCGTTTCTTTCAGCCCCTCCAGCAGGGCGGTGACCTCGGCGCGCACCTGATCCAGCGGTTCCTCTGCCAGAAAGCGGCGATCGATCACGATCCGGCAGCTGTCGGGTACGCAGTGCGCGGGCAGGCCTGAGAAACCGGGTTCCGGCTCGGGCTCGCCACCGTGCACCGAGTTGATGTTCATGGTGGACTGGCGCGCGCCCTCGGGCACCACGGGCATCTCAGTCCGGCGCGCGGCCATGGCAGGAAAAAGCGTCTCTTCAAAGGCGGACAGCACCGCCCCCATATGACGGACAGCGCAATCGCCCAGAAAAGGCATTGAGCCATGTGCAATCTCGCCTTTGGTTTCGATCTGCGCCCACCAGCCACCGCGATGGCCCAGACAGATGCGGTCTTTGTTCAGCGGCTCGGGAATAATCACATGCTGCACACGGTCCGGGCTGAAATAACCCCGTTCCGCAAGATAAGCGACACCGCCATAGCCACCGGATTCCTCATCTGCCGTGCCTGAGATCTCAATGTGGCCGCTGTACTCCGGATGTGTCTCTGTAAAGGCTTCTGCGGCAATAACAGAAGCTGCGAGACCACCTTTCATATCGCAGGCGCCGCGTCCGTAGATCCTGCCATTGCTCACGGTGCCGGCGAAGGGATCGAAGCTCCAGCCCCTTCCCGTTTCGACCACATCCGTGTGACTGTTGAAATGCACGCAGTCGCCACCGTGCGGTCCGGAATGGCGGGCGATGATGTTCCAGCGCGGATAGCGGTCGCTGTCACCGGGCGTGCCGGTCGCGCGGATCAGTTCAGTGCTGAAACCGCGCGCGCTCAGACGGCGGTCGAGGTATTCGCAGATTGCCCGGTAGTCCCGTCCCGGCGGATTGAGTGTGGGAATGCGGATCAGATCCTGAGTGAGCGCGATCAGATCGTCGCGGCGGGCCTCAAAGAGAGCAGAAAGCGGTGACGTCATGTGATCAGTCTTGGACGTGTCAGCCGGAATGGCAAGAGGCGCTGTATCCTGCGGACCTGCAACCTGAAGAGATCAGGGGGCGGCGATTTCTTTCATCGCGGCGAGGAGAGCAGACACCTCAGCAGATGTGTTATAATGACACAGCGACACGCGTACGGCGGCTTCAAGCCCGAGGGGCGTCAGGATATTGCCCGAATAGTGGTCTGCCCTGCGGATATGGGTGCGAATGCCGGCTTCGTTCAGGCGGCTCACGATCCTGTCCGCCGGCACATGGTCAAGCGCGAAGCAGACAAGCCCCTCGCGGCCGGGATTATCCGGACCACCAAGGATCATAATGCCCGGGAGTTCAGCCAGACCAGGCAGATTGCCTGTGCCATGCAGCATAATGTCGGTCAGTGATTTTTCATGCGCATGGATGGCGGCCCCTGCCGCCTCGATACGGGCGCGGGGCTCTGTACCGGAGCTGTGCTGAGCGCCCAGCCAGTCGAAATAGGCCACGACATCCGAAAAAGTCGCATAGGCACCGGTATCACGGGTGCCCATTTCCCAGCTGGCGCGGGGTCCGTCGATAAGCTGCTCCAGCGGCAGGGCGGTCAGCCGGTCAGATACCCATGCAACACCGTATCCATGGCGCGAAAAGACTTTGTAAGGGGACACAACATAGCCGTCGATGTCGCAGGCAGCGATATCAATCCGGCCGTGGCTTGCATGCTGAATGCCGTCGACGATGATAAAAGCCCCGGGGCTGATTGCACGGATCGCGGCGGCGATGGAGGCGACGTCATTGGCGATTCCGGTGACCGGGGAGGTGTGCAGAATTGTCGCAACACGGACGTCAGGTGACATATATTCTGCATAGGCCTCAGCGGTCACAGCGCCGGTCGCATCATCATGCGGCACGGAGATATAAGGCTTGCCCGCGATGCCGGCCCAGTGACGTGCAGCTGAACGGGAGGCCGGATGTTCAACTGTGGAGCCGATGACTTTTCCGCCTTTTTCAGCGCCTGTAACGGCGGTGCGGGTCAGCCGGAACGTCAGCTCTGTGCCACTTTCCCCAACAAAAAACTGGCCGCCATCTGCATTAAAAAACGTTTGCATATCAGCTTTTGCGCGGTTGATGATGTCACCGAGGGCCGCAGCCGCAGGGTTGTCGCGCCCCTGGTTGTCCGGGATCGCGGCAAAGGTCGCAGAGGTTTCCACGGCCGACTTCAGCGTCAGTGCGCCACCGGCGTTTTCAAAAAAGATGCGCGGGCCCTGGAACGGACAGCTGTCCACATGCGCAAACCGGTTGCGGATTTCGGTCATCAGTTCTGGCGGGAATGCAGTCATCGGTATGTCCTGGTTTATATATCCGGCGGAACCCATTCACCAGGCAGGGCGTTGGAAGTCAAGATGTGCCGGACGGACCGGTATCGACAAGGAGATCCGATGAGCCCGGCTGAAGAGAAGAGAAAAGAAGAGGAATCGGTCAACGAGGCCGCGGCGCTGGCGCCGAAACTCATCTATGAAGTTATCCGTCGCGAAGGCGACGAAGAAATGGCGCGCCCCAAGCGGTCTCTGGTCTGGTCCGGCATTGCGGCCGGCGTCATGATCAGCCTGTCGGTGCTGGGTGAGGCGATTTTCCGGACATATCTGCCGGATACAGGTGGCCGCTATCTCATTGAAAATGTAGGATACTCACTGGGCTTTCTCGCGGTCATCATGGGCCGGATGCAGCTTTTCACGGAAAATACGATCACCACCGTTCTGCCTGTGATGGTCGAACGGACATGGAGTATTGTGTTCAGAATGCTGCGGCTGTGGTGCATCGTACTGGGCGCCAATGTCATCGGGGCCTTTGCGGCGGCGGCTCTGATCGTCTTTACGCCTGCCATTGCGCCGGAAGTCCTGAGTTCAGTCATTGATCTGTCACATCATGCAACGGGCATGGGGGCGTCCACAGGGTTCTGGCGTGCCATCCCGGCGGGCGTGATCGTTGCCCTGATCGTCTGGATGCTGCCTCAGGCGGATTCGGCCAAGTTCTTTCTCATCCTGACTTTCACCTGGCTGATCGCTGCAGGAGACTTTACTCATATCGTAGCGGGCTCTGTAGAAATGGCTGCCTTGATCCTGCTGGGGGATCTGAACGCTTACGGCGCGGTTTTCGGTTTCTTTCTGCCGGTGCTGGCAGGCAATATAATCGGCGGCACGGTCATTTTTGCCTTGATGGCATGGGGCCAGGTGAGGGATGAATTACCGGACCCCTGATCCGGCTCAGGAACCCGGCACAGCACGACAACGTTAATCCATCAGATGCTTTCAGGAGAATGAAAATGGAATATGCAGGTTTTGGCGGATTTATCCTTCTGGTCCTGAACATATGGGCCATCGTGTCCGTGATCGGCTCGCGGGCCTCGACCGGAGGCAAGGTGATCTGGGTCCTTCTGATCATAGTGCTGCCGCTTGTCGGCTTTATAATCTGGTTCTTTGCGGGGCCGCGTGCGGCCTCAGCGACCGTATGACATGATTGCTCCGCTGCGCTACCCTGTCAGGACGTATCGCGCAGCGGCCGCCGCTGTCTTCGCCAATATGGCGAAAAACAACCTCGCGCTGATTTCGGCCGGGGTTGCATTTTTCTCGATGCTCTCGATTTTTCCGGCCCTTGCGGCGCTCATCGCCGTGCTCAGTCTGATTGCGGACCCTGCTGTGGTTATCACACAGCTTGAAGAGGTGCGCGGGCTGATGCCTGACGAGGTGTATCAGATCCTCAACAGGCAGATTGTGGGTCTGGTAAGCACCAGTTCGGACACTCTTGGCTGGGCGGGTGGTGTGTCCGTGGCTGTCGCGCTCTGGTCTGCGCGCGCCGGCGTGGGCGCGATCATGCAGGGTCTCAATACCGTTTACGCCACCGAAGGACGGGCGACCTGGCGCCATTACGTGCGGGCCCTGATGCTCACCGTGAGCCTTGTCAGCGTTGCAATCATTGCTCTGGTCAGCCTTGTCGTGGCACCGATTGTGCTGAGCTTTCTGCAGGTCGGGACACTTACCGTCATCGCGGCGGAAATCCTGCGCTGGGGCATCGCCATCGCGGTGATCTTTGCGGGGATCGGCATGGTCTACCGGTACGGTCCGAACCGCAGCGGCATCAGCATCGGCTGGGTAACGCCCGGGGCTGTCTTTTCGGTCACCTCATGGGCAGCTGTCTCGGTGGCGTTCTCCTTTTATGTCTCGCATTTTGGCAATTATAATGAGGTCTACGGATCCATCGGTGCCGTGATCGCCATGCTGGTCTGGCTCTGGATCAGCACATTTTTGGTGCTGATCGGGGCCTCTCTGAATGCAGAGCTGGAAAAACGCGCCACGCCCGGACGCATTGCTTTGCGCCGCTCTCGCCGGCGCAGATCAGGTGAGCGGCCGGACAGTACGACGGCCGTTGCAGCTGTTTCGCCCGGTGCCGGCAGGGGCGAAATTCCCGATCTTACGAAAAATCCGCGCATCTCCGGCTGATTTCGGAACTCCGGGTCACCAACTGCGTTTGTCCGCTAACCACGGATGAAAAGGAGACAGATATGACAAGCGCATTGAATGTAGTGCCCGAAAAGAGCGACGTGAGCACCGGCGTCGGAGATACAGAAGCGATGGCGCGCGGTCTGGAGAATATGCTGGCGGATACATACCGGCTGATTTTCAAAACGCACGCCATTCACTGGAACGTGGAAGGGCCGATGTTTTTCTCGGTGCATAACCTGACCGAAGAACAGTACAGCGAAATGTTTGAGGCAGCCGATGTGATCGCCGAACGGATCCGCGCGCTGGGTGAATTGGCGCCGGCTTCGCTGCAGTCAATTGTCGCCAATTCTGTTGTACAGGATAAGGAAGATCCGCAATCTGCCGGCGAGATGTGCGAGGATCTGGCAGCGGATCACGAGCGTGTGGCGCACCGGATGCATGCTGTGATTAAGGTTGCAGGCGGGCATGGCGACCCGGTAACCGAAGATCTTGCAGTAGCCCGCGCCACTTTCCACGAAAAGGCGGCATGGATGCTGCGATCAATCTCGAAAAGCTGATCAGCTTCGAGCCTGGCGGAAAATGCCGCACACTCAAAAACGCACGCCCCGCCGGAAACGGCGGGGTTTTTACGTTGTTCAGTCAGACACGTCGGCACATATCCGGTGTCTGAAGAGCGTAAATAACCCAGTGATCCCGCATCAGTGTGCGTTCTGACAGGCAGGCGGTATCGCCCGGTGAAAGGGTCAGCAGAACATCGCGGGTGTGGACCTTATGCGTGCGGTGCCCCAGGTCGACGGTCACCATCCGGTCGCTCAGATCTTCGCCAGGTACCTGCATCACGGCGACCACCTGAACCTTGCGGAATTCAAGCTTGTGCGCCGGCACGGTGACGACTGCCGGGATCAGCATTGCAACCGTCCCGATCACTGCGATCCGGAAAACCCGTCTGATGTACCGTGCCACGCGATTTGCCATATGCTTTTTCCGATGCCTGCCGATGCAGTCTCTGCGGTGAAAGTTAATATTCTGATTACGTGGTTAACCTGGCAGAATTGTGGAAAAAAAATGCGGCCCGCCGGGGAGCCGCATTTTTCACCGGTATCAGCGCCTTTCTCAGGCGCGAAGGGTCTCTGTCGATGAAAAGAACATGGCCTGGCTGACAGCCGAGATCACCTGTTCCTCGGTATAAGGCTTGGAGATCAGGAATGCCGGTTCGTGCTTTTCGCCGGTCAGCAGGCGCTCGGGGAAGGCGGTGATGAAGATCACCGGGCGATCACCCAGACGTCCGATCAGGTCATTGATGGCATCGATGCCGGAGGAATTATCTGCCAGCTGGATATCCGCGAGGATCATATCGGGCACATCTGCGGTGCCGATCTCATTGGCTTCGGCGCGTGTTCTGGCCACGCCGGTCACGCGATGGCCCATGTCGGTCACGATGCTTTCCAGATCCATTGCAATGATCGCTTCGTCCTCGATGATCATTACCGACCCGGAAACAGCATCCGCCATTTCGCGCCGTGCAATTTTTACAAGCTCTTCGGCTTCGTCCTGCGTGATGCCGATAATTTCTGCTACCTCACCGAAGTTGAAACCCTCGATGGTGTGCAGCAACAGGGCTTCACGGCTGTTATCGGTTAGACGTGACATATGTTTCTGGGCCTGCGCACGCAGACCGCTTTCTTCCATGTCGACCGGCGCACCGGCTGAAGACCAGATCCGGTACAGCACCCGGAACACGCCGGTTTTCACACTGACCCCGTCCAGAACCGAACGGTCCGCAAGAATTGCCTCGAGCGACGCTGCGGCAAAGCGATCCCCTGAATCCTGACTGCCCGTCATTGCACGCGCAAAGCGGCGCAGATAGGGTAGTGCTTCGCCAAGCTGGTCGCTGATGTCGGTGGATGCTGAAGCATCTGTCATGCCGGTCGTCCTTTTTTTTCAGTATTTTCGGAACCAAACGCACAGACAGGCGTTTGGTTCCGACCCCGCGAGAGATTCTTACCAGAATTGTTTGGAGCACAAGCAGATTTATGACGCAGGCAGATTCAGACCCGAAGCGTGAAAGCGTGATTGATGAGAACCTTAAACGGGTCTACAAAGAAGCGCTTGAAGAAGGCGTACCGGACCGGTTTCGCGATCTGCTGGCCGAGCTTAAAAAGCAGGACAGCCCGAAAGGTTCCGACAAATGAGTTCTGAAGATCCGCGGGACGAACTTGTAGAGCATCTGCCTGCCATGCGCGCTTTTGCAATCAGCCTGACCCGCAACGGGGCCACGGCGGATGACATGGTGCAGGACACGCTTGTCAAAGCATGGACAAATATAGATAAATTTCAGGCCGGTACGAATATGCGGGCCTGGCTTTTCACCATTCTGCGCAACACTTACTACTCATCCCGCCGCAAGACCCGGCGTGAGGTCGCGGATATCGATGGGGTGCACACCGAGGCGCTGGCGGAAAAGCCTGCGCATGACGGGCGCCTCGCGATGAAGGATTTCCGTGATGCTTTTGCCCTGCTGACCGATGAACAGCGCGAAGCACTGCTTCTGGTGGGCGCATCGGGCTTTTCTTATGAGGAAGCGGCCGGGATGTGCGGGGTGGCTGTCGGGACAATCAAAAGCCGTACAAACCGCGCGCGGCAGAGACTTGCCGAGCTGATGCAGCTGGATGACGACGAAAAACTCGAGCTGACGGACGATGCGACCATGTCTGTTATCTCAGCGTCGAAAGCCGCTTCTTTCTGAAGATGACCGGCGGGTTTCTCGATGGCGATATTTTTCGCGGGCTTGCCTTTCGCATCCTCGTGTTTCTGTCGCTGGCGCTGCTTCCCTTCGGGCTGATCTCGGTCGTGCAGACGCGTGAGCTTGCAGAGCAGGCTGTGCGAAACGCCGAAACCTCGCTCATCGGTCTGACGGAACGCGCGGCCGGTGCGGAACGCACGATCATCCAGGAAGCTTTTGGTTCCGCAGACGCGATCAGTTCTTTTGCCCGGGCTTTTATTGCGGAGCCTGAGGTCTGCAGCGATTTCCTGGCGCGGTATATTGAGACTGAAGACCGCTACTCCCAGATCGGCTTTGTCGGTACCGACGGGGTGATGAGCTGCACCTCTGCGGGGGGCGTGCATGACTATTCCGACGATCCGGCGTTCCAGCAGGTGCTTTTGAATCCCCGCCGCACCGTGCGCTTTATCCGGGAACCTGCAATCAGCGGTAAGCCGGTACTGCTGGTTTTGCGGCCCGTGTTTGAGGGCGATATCCTCCTGGGGTTTATGACGATGTCGATCCCCCGGGCGGCTGTGGACAATATCGTGCGCCCCGAACCGGAACGGCTGCCATTCGGTGTCATCGTTTTCAACCAGGGCGGTGAGGTGGTTCTTTCATCTCCCGGCGATTTCGATGCAGAGCTGAACCAGCCCTTAAACCGCAGCCTGACCGCGCTGATCGGTGAAAAGCCGTCAGTTTTCACTGACGAGAACAACGCCGGAGAGACCCGTGTTTATTCGGTCGTGTCCATCGTGCCTGACGTGGCCTATTCCATGGCCGTCTGGCGCAGTGACGATCTGATTGCCAGCACGGACCGCACCGGCCGGCTGAGCCTTTTTCTGCCCGTGATGATGTGGCTCGCCAGCCTTGTGGTTGCCTTCTGGTCGATCAACCGCCTCGCAATCCGGCATATCCGCAAGCTGAGCCGGCAGATGCGGCTTTTTGCCTATAACCGGCGCATGCCGCGCAACACGCTGGGTCATGGCGTGCCCCGCGAACTGCAGGAAATTCAGCAGTCCTTTGTGAACATGGCCGGATCGATCATCCGGGACGAAGCATCGCTGGAAGACAATATCCGTGACAAGAACATCCTGCTTAAAGAAGTGCATCACCGGGTTAAGAATAACCTGCAGCTTATATCGTCGATCATGAACATGCAGATCCGGCGCGCCCGGACCGAAGACGCGCGGTTCGTGCTTAAACGGCTGCAGGACCGTATTCTGAGTCTCGCAACCGTGCACAAGAACCTGTACCAGAGCGAGCGGCTGGACCGGGTCGACGCCGGCGCCCTGATCAAAGAGATCGTGCAGCAGCTGCTGGTCGTGGGCCTGCCTGCGGGTTCAGGCATTAAAGTGAACCAGCACTATGACCAGATCATGCTGGACGCCGATGATGCAGCACCCCTGACCCTGACAGTGTCCGAGGCCGTGACAAATGCGATGAAATATATCAACGAGCCGGGGCAGGGCGGCACGCCGCAGCTCGATATTACCTTTGCGATGAGTGGCGATGATGCTGCCGTCTTTACCATCAGCAACACCACGCCTCCGGATTCCGGGACCAAGGGCACGGGCCTTGGTTCGCAGCTGATCAACGCTTTCGCGCGGCAGCTTAACGGGGGCGTCGAAGTGTTCCACGAGGATGGTCTGCACAGGCTGGTGCTGACCTTTCCGCTCAGCCAGCGCGACCTGAAAATCCACGACTACTGACGGGCATTCATTAATTCTCAGGACCTTTGGAACCATACTGCATCAGGCTGCGTTAGTAGCCTGAACCAAGGAAAGGAGCCTGAGCATGTCCACAGACCTGTTTATATTCGGGCTTTCCATTCTGACCGTGGTTGCACTGCTGGTGCTCGTGGCGACAAGCCGCGACAGTTCAGGGCATAAAGATGAAAACCAAGACCGCGGCTGAGCGCGGCACCCAGACTGGGACCATTTGAGGTCATACCCGCTGCAGGACGCGCTACCCTGCCGCTGGCCGCATCAGCGATGCGGGGGAAGCTGGTGAAATTACGAACCCGGTCGCGATATCAGCGGCCGGGTTTGATGGCGTTTTCAGAAACTCGGTGGCGTACAGGCACTGATAATCTCGCAGGGCTCAGTGCCGGTATTGCGGAACCGGTGCGGCAGACGGCTGTTGAAAAGATACCCGTCGCCCGGCCCGAGCGTGCTGATTTCTTCATCCACGGTGATTTCGATCTGACCGCGCACAACCACGCCTGCTTCTTCGGCATCATGGCTGAGAAATTCCGGGCCGGTATCTGCCCCCGGTTCATAGCGTTCGTGCAGGAGCTGCAACGCGTTCTCATGTGCACCGCCCAGCATTCTCAGGGACAAAAGCTGTGCATCATCATCTGTGGGTGCGATTTCGGTAAATTCGCCCGCCTTATAGAAGTACTTGCTCTGTCCCTGGTCTTCGATCGTGGCAAAGAATTCAGCCATCGATATGGGAATCGCATCAAGGAGACTTTTGAGCGAGGCAACCGACGGGCTGGTCCGGTTTTTCTCAATCAGGGAGATTGTGCCGTTTGTCAGGCCGGCGCGGGCGGCAAGTTCCCGCTGAGACAGGCCACGCTGCTTGCGGATTGCCCTTAATCTGTGGCCGATGTCCAACGATGCTTTCCCCTGCGCTGCCGTGCGTATGCATTGCTTTTATTCAGTTATCTAGCCGCAAGGCCGGTTGTTGTCACACCAAATCGACACCAGCCCGGGAAAACCGTGACCGGGCGCTGCACGAATCTCAATTGACAACTAAATTAAACGGAGTATCGATATTTTAAACACGACCGACTGACCCATGTAAGGATATTTATCATGGCAACGACCGCCAAAACCACCGCAACAAAGAAGCCCCGCAAGGCGCGTGCCGCCCGCAAACCCAAAATTGCAGTTGTGCCGGACACGCCTGAAGTAACCGGCAACGCTGCATTGCTGGCGCGCCGGGATGCAGCTGTGCCGCGCGGTGTGGCTTCTGCGGCTCCCGTGTTTGCAGAGCGTGCAGAAAACGCCGAGCTTTGGGACGTAGAGGGCAACCGCTACATCGATTTTGCCGGCGGTATCGCCGTGCTGAACACCGGCCACCGTCACCCCGCAGTGATCGCCGCAGCCAAAGCGCAGGAAGACAAATACACGCATACGTCTTTCCAGGTTGTGCCGTACGAGCCCTATGTGGCGCTTGCAGAAAAGCTGAACGCCATTGCACCGGGTGATTTCGCCAAGAAGTCCCTGCTGGTTACAACCGGCGCTGAAGCTGTTGAAAACGCTGTTAAAATTGCGCGTGCTGCGACCGGTCGTCCGGGTATTATCGCCTTTACCGGCGGATACCACGGACGCACCCTGCTGACGCTTGGCATGACCGGCAAGATCAGCCCCTACAAAAAGAACGTGGGCCCGTTCCCCGCAGATGTCTTCCGTGCGCCTTTCCCGTCGGTACGTGACGGGATCACCGTGGAGGACGCCCTTACCGGTCTGAAGAACCTCTTCCTCACCGATGCGCAGCCTGACCGCGTGGCGGCCATCATCATCGAGCCCGTGCTGGGCGAGGGCGGCTATACGCCGGTGCCTTTCGAGATGATGACAGCTCTGCGCGAGATCTGTGACGCGCACGGTATCCTGCTGATTGCCGACGAAATCCAGGCCGGTTTCGGCCGGACCGGCACGATGTTCGCTATCGAACATTCCGGTGTCGTGCCCGATCTGATCACTGTCGCGAAATCCATGGCGGGCGGCTATCCGATCGCCGGTGTGATCGGTCGTGCCGATGTGATGGACGCGATGGAGCCCGGCGGGCTTGGTGGCACATACGGCGGCAACCCGGTGGCCTGTGCAGCAGCGCTTGCCGCGATTGACGCGCTGGAAAACGAAGGTCTTCTGGCCCGTTCGCTGGAACTCGGGGCGCATTTCCGCACCCGTTTTGCAGAGATTGGTGCACGCACAGCGCCATGGCGCATGTGGGACATCCGCGGCCTTGGCGCCATGCTGGCTGTTGAGTTTGTTACCGATTTCGAGACAGCAGCACCTGACGGGGCTCTGGTTAAATCGATCTGCGCACACGCACTCAAACGTGGCCTGATCCTTCTGGGCTGTGGCATGCACGGCAACGCCCTGCGCATCATGGTGCCGCTGACGGCATCGGACGAAATCATCGAAGAGGGTCTGGGCATCTTTGAAGCCGCCCTCTCCGAGGCGGTGGCCGAACAGGGCGTATAAGCCGCTTCTGAACGACACACACCTGAACGGGCGCGGACATTCCGCGCCCGTTTTTTTGTGTCATCCGGCCTGTGGGTTCAGTGTGATATCATGGGGAACGTCACAGGAGGACGCCCCATGATCATGCGCATTTTTCAGGTTGTAACCCGTCCGGGCAAAGAGGCTGCTTTTGCACGGTTTTTCCACGAAACAGCGATCCCGCTGATGCAGCGAACCAAAGGTCTGGTGACTGTGCTGCCCGGTGCCGCACGGCAGGACAGCCCGCGTAATTTCAGCTTTGTGATGGTCTGGAAAGACCTTGAGGCGCTGCAGGATTTTGTCGGCCCTGACTATCAGACACCGCATATTGACCCTGCCGAAGAAGCCCTGGTCGAAAGCCGGTCCCTGCAGCATTACGACCTTGTTACCAACTGATTTCAGACCGGGGGCGGTTTAAAGCTCGCCGCACTCGCACGCGCCCAGCGTTTGCGGTAATCGCCGCCCACGTCGCTCTGATTATCAAAGAGAAACCCCTCGGGCAGATAGGGGTAGGCGTCGCTGCCTTCGGCCATCTCCTTGTCTCCGAGCCGTACCATCAGGTGCTGGGGCATGAAATCTCCCGGATGGGAAAGACCCGCCGCACCGGTCATTTCACCCAGAGCCTTGAGCGTATTGCGATGGAACCGCGCGACCCGTTCGGATTTTGAGCCGACATCAAGCGCGCGGGCACGCATCGGATCCTGTGTGGCGACGCCGACGGGGCAGTGATTGGTGTGGCAGGCCTGTGCCTGAATGCAGCCGATGGCAAACATGAAACCGCGCGCCGAGTTGCACCAGTCGGCGCCGAGGGCCAGACAGCGTGCGATGTCAAAAGAAGAGACAACTTTACCCGCCGCGCCGATCTTAATCTCGCCGCGCAATCCGGCACCCCGCAGTGTGTTGTGCACAAAGGTCAGACCCTCGACAAGCGGCATGCCGATGTGGTTGGAAAACTCAACAGGTGCGGCTCCTGTGCCGCCTTCGGTGCCGTCGACCACGATGAAATCCGGAGCGATGCCTGTTTCCAGCATCGCTTTGACGATACACATGAATTCCCGCCGGTGCCCGATGCAAAGCTTGAACCCGACCGGTTTACCGCCCGAAAGCTCCCGCATGTGGCCGACAAATTCCATCATTTCGATGGGTGTGGAAAAGGCCGAATGCGCCGCGGGCGAGACGCAGTCCTCGCCCATCGGGATGCCACGCGCTTCGGCAATTTCAGGCGTGATTTTTGACGCGGGCAGCATGCCACCGTGGCCGGGCTTGGCGCCCTGGCTGAGTTTGAGCTCAATCATTTTCACCTGATCGAGCGTGGCTGTAGCGCGGAATTTATCCTCATCAAAACTACCGTCAGCAGCCCGGGCGCCGAAGTAGCCGGATGCGACCTGATATATAAGGTCACCGCCGCCGGCCTTGTGATAGCGACTCACAGAGCCTTCGCCGGTGTCATGGGCAAATCCGCCCGCTTTTGCGCCGGTGTTCAGCGCCTCGATTGCATTGCCGGACAGTGATCCGAAGCTCATGGCGGAGATATTCAGGAGCGACGCGGAATAGGGCTGTTTGCAGTCCTTCCCGCCGATTCTAACCCTGAAATCAGTGTCTTCCAGTTCGACCGGAGAGACCGAATGTGTGACCCAGGCATAGCCTGCATCGTAAACGCGCATCCGGGTGCCAAAGGGGCGTTTGTCCTCCTGACCCTTGGCGCGCTGATAAACCAGGCTGCGCGCGTCGCGGCTGAACGGTTCTTCATCCTGGTCGCTTTCAATCAGATACTGGCGGATTTCCGGCCGGATGCCTTCGAAAAGAAACCGCATATGACCGAGCACCGGATAATTGCGCAGGATCGAATGCCCGGGTTGGCGCACGTCATGCAGCCCGAGAACCGACAGCCAGGCAAAGGCCGCAAAGGGTATAAGCAGCCACCATGTCCAGAAAAGTGCGGCAATCAGGCAGATGATGGCGAGGATCACAACCCCGGCGAAAGGGGCGAAACGGGTCATCGTGCTGAGGTCTTTCATCAGGTCTCCGGCGTTCTTGGTGAGGCCTCGGTCCCGGATGTGCCAAAGCTGCAGCCCCTGAGCGGATTGGCAATAAATTAAACGTAGTCCAATGATTATGCATCTGCGGTCGCCGCGCAAGCGCTGATGCGCCGGGCCCCGCGAAAAGCGATGCCGCGTGATGGCATCGGGTGGATGCACCATAGTGCTTGATCAGGTGGGAAAACCCGCATAACATTTAAGAAATGACACAGAATATACCGGTGACATGCGGCCTGGAGCGTCCTTAACATCGCACCGGGAAAGGTTCTGGCAGGGGAGAGAATCGCAAAGGTTGCCGCAGTGCCGGCTGGTCGCGACGCCGGCCGGCCATAGCTATAAGCGCCCGCAAAGGGCCGCAGGGATCAGGGAGGCGAGACGATATTGTTTAATTTATTCTTCACTTCGCCAGCCGGTTCTGTGCGCGGGACCGCCGGATTGTGACTGATTTTCATCCATCCGGCCGGTTCACGCAAAGAAAAGCGTACCGGAGCGCCGTCAGCGGTTTTAACCGCCCCCGAACAGGCATAGATACCAGGTCGCGCAGAGTTTTTGCGGGCCTGGCCAGGTCCCTCTGTCGCGACGGAGAGATTTAACATGACCCCATTCGCCATTGCCGGCGTGCAGATGTATGTGAACGCACTGCAGTCCAACGTCGAAGGCATGATCCAGCGCCTTGATGTTCTGATGGCCCGTTTCCCCTGGACCCAGATGGTGCTTTTCTCGGAACTGGCGCCTTACGGCCCGCTGGACCGCTTTGCACAGCCGCCCCAGAACGAAGCACTCGACCGCTTTTGCGAAGCCGCGCGCAAACACCGTGTCTGGCTGATCCCGGGCTCTATGTTTCTGCGTGATCCCGAGACGGGCCTGATCTTCAACACATCCGTGGTGATCAACCCCGAAGGTGAGATCATCCGGCGCTATTCCAAAATGTTCCCGTTCCGGCCTTATGAAACAGGTATCGCCGCCGGCACGGACTTCTGTGTCTTTGACGTGCCTGAGGTGGGCCGGTTCGGTCTGTCGATCTGCTATGATATCTGGTTCCCGGAGACCACGCGCCAGATCACGGCGCAGGGCGTGGAAGTGTTGCTGCACCCGGTGCTGACCGGGACCACCGACCGTGACGCAGAGCTTGCGATCGCGCGGGCGACGGCGGCTCAGTTCCAGTGCTATGTGATTGACGTCAACGGTCTCGGGGCCGGGGGTGTCGGCAAATCGCTTGTGGTCGACCCGTCCGCGCATGTGCTGCACCAGTCCGCAGGGCAGGAAGATATGTTCCCCATCGAGGTCGATCTGTCGATGGTCCGTCGCCAGCGCGAGACCGGTATGAAGGGTCTCGGTCAGGTTCTGAAAAGCTTCCGCGACCGGTCGGTGGATTTCTCGGTCTATGACCGCAACAGCGGCACGGACGCTTATCTGAAATCGCTCGGACCGCTGGAGATCCCGCAGCAGGGGACCCGCGCCGGATTGCATGTGGATATGCCCGGACAGAAAATCCAGGAAGTGCCCGCGTATAAGGGAATGGCCCACGACGCTGTGACGGCTCTTGCGCACGGGGCGACACCGGAGCCGGCGACGGCGGAACCTTCGGGGGAGGCCACGGCGGCACTGTCACCCCCTCCGGGGGCGAAGAACGAAAAACAATCCAGCGGGTAAATCAGCCGTTGCACCGGGCAGCAATGTGCTGTCCGGTTTGCATCGGCGACCCCGCGCAACGGAGAACGACTGATGCATGCGATGAATGACTATTCCTCGGCGATACAACTGCGCTCAGACCGGTGGAGCGCCCTGCGCGAGGCCACCGGCGCCCTGACGCGCAACCCGACGGCCAAACAGCAGACTGCGCTGCGCAAGAAAACCAACCAGCTTTTCGACAGCCTCGCGGTGATCGAACCCTACTGGGCATTCCCGGGCATGGCCGCATTCGATCACATGCGCCGTCAGTTCGAGCACAATGCGTTTGAGGAACTGGCCTTCAGCGTCGGACGCGTCACACGGGCGCTGACCACCGGGGCATACAGACGCCGGCATATCCCTCTCGAACGCGACAGCATCGAAGCAGAAGAACTGGACGACGAAGCGCTTCTGTCACCCGAAGCGCGGGCGCTGACCAAACCGTATTTCGAAGTGCTGATTGTCGATAACGTCAATGAGTATCAGGAACGCTGGCTGCGCAATAACGTCAGCCGGATGCGCCGCCCTGAAGACCCGTTTCTCTATGAAGCGCTGGTTGTGCCGAGCCTTGAAGACGCGCTTGTCGCCGTGCTCTTTAATCACAACATTCAGGCCATCGTGGTGCGCCCCGGGCTGGTGCTGAAATCACGCATGGACCAGCAGATGGTGCAACGTTTCCTGAACCGCGCCGGCGACCAGGAAGAAATCGACAATATGCAGCCAGAAGACTATGGCCCGGAGCTCTGCCGTCTGGTGGCCAAAGTACGCCCGGAGCTTGATGCCTATCTGGTCACGGAACGGTCGGTGGAGGACATTGCCGGCCTTGATCTCGGGATCTGCCGGCGGGTCTTTTATAACCAGGAAGACTTTATGGAGCTGCACCTGAACATCCTGCGCGGCGTTCAGGCCCGCAATAAAACGCCGTTTTTCACCGCTCTCGTCGAATATTCCAAACAGCCGACCGGCGTTTTCCACGCCATGCCGATCAGTCGCGGCAAATCCATCTCGCGCAGCCACTGGATCCAGGACATGGGTGCTTTTTACGGGCCCAACATCTTTCTTGCGGAGACTTCGGCAACATCCGGCGGTCTTGACAGCCTTCTGGAACCGCACGGTCCCATAAAAGAGGCTCAGGAGCTCGCATCGCGTGCATTCGGCTCTAAACAGACGTTTTTCGCGACCAACGGCACTTCGACCTGTAACAAGATTGTCGTTCAGGCTCTGGTGCGTCCGGGCGATATCGTGCTGGTGGATCGTGATTGCCACAAGTCACATCACTACGGCATGGTGCTCGCAGGCGCGCAGGTCTGTTATCTCGACAGCTATCCGCTCAATGAGTACTCAATGTACGGGGCGGTGCCCCTGAAAGAGATCAAGCACCAGCTTCTCAAACTGAAAGCTGAGGGTAAGCTTGATAAAGTCCGCATGCTGCTGCTCACCAACTGCACCTTTGACGGTCTGGTTTATAACGTCGAGCGGGTGATGGAAGAGTGTCTTGCGATCAAGCCCGATCTGATCTTTCTGTGGGACGAAGCATGGTTTGCCTTTGCCAGATTCAACCCGACCTATCGCCAGCGGACGGCTATGACGGCCGCCAATACGCTGCGTTCCAGGTTCCGGACCGACGCGCATAAGCGTCTCTATGAGGCACAGCAGACCCGTCTGGAAGACGCTGATGATGAAAAGCTGCTGAACACCCGACTTATCCCGTCACCCCATGCGCGGGTCAGGGCCTATGCCACGCAATCGACGCACAAGACACTGACGTCGCTGCGCCAGGGTTCGATGATCCACGTCAACGATCAGGATTTCAAAGGCGAGGTGGAACAGTCCTTCCACGAAGCCTATATGACACACACATCCACGTCTCCAAACTACCAGATCATCGCGAGCCTTGATGTCGGGCGACGGCAGGTGGAGCTTGAGGGCTATGAGTTTGTGCAGCGCCAGATTGAAGCAGCACTTTCGATGCGGCGCGCGATCATGACCCACCCGCTGCTACAGAAATACTTCCGTGTGCTGACGGCGGGCGACATGATCCCCGCCAAATACCGCCAGAGCGGCATCTCAAGTTATTATGATGCTGAACAGGGCTGGACCGATATGTGGGACAGCTGGGAGCAGGACGATTTCGTGCTCGATGCGACCCGCGTGACGCTTGCGGTTGGTGGCACCGGCTGGGACGGTGATACTTTCAAGACCGATATCCTGATGGACAAATACGGCATCCAGATCAACAAGACCTCGCGCAACACGGTCCTTTTCATGACCAACATCGGTACGACGCGCTCCTCGGTCGCCTATCTGATCGAAGTGCTGGTCGAGATCGCCAAATCGCTGGATGAACGGCTGGATGACGCCAGCCGCATGGAACTCCGGTCGTTTGAACGCCGGGTCAAAGGTCTGATGGAAGAGTTGCCGCCTTTGCCGGATTTCAGCCGTTTCCATGATGCCTTTCAGGCCTGTTCTGTCACCGGCGAGGGCGATATCCGTTCCGCGTTCTTCCTCGCGTATGATGAGAACAAATGCGACTACATCGACATTAACGGGCCGCTGAAAGAGGCGCTCGATGCCGGCGAAACCGTTGTTTCCGCAAGCTTTATCATCCCCTATCCGCCGGGCTTCCCGATTCTGGTGCCCGGCCAGGTGGTCAGCCAGGAGATTCTTGCCTTCATGCTGGCACTCGACGTGTCAGAAATCCACGGATACCGGCCCGATCTGGGGCTCAGGGTCTTTACCGAAGAAGCCCTTCAGGAGCTTGTCGATGCGCGTGACGCACGGCCGCAAATCGCTCCTGCAGCAGAATAAAAACCAACAGAGAGGACAGAAGTACATGTCGACCACGGTTCTGAAAAACATCTCGGAAATCCGCCGGTATTTTCACCGCAACGAAGACCCGGTCTATTTTGTCTCTGCGACCAACTTCAACCTGCTCGGCATCGACGAGTGGGTGAAGAACTTCAAGTATATCAATTACATAGATTGTTATGACGGGCGTCATCCTAACGTCTTCTGCCCTTCCGAGCAGCCACATGCGGAGTTCCAGTCCATTGAGGACATCAACAACTATCTGCTGCAGCACAAAGAGGTGATCGATTTCATCAAGCGGCGCGGTGGCAAGCCCAAGTTTGTGTTCCTGATGTTTGACGAGGAAACCGAGCGGCTGGCAAAGGAACTGGGCGGTACCGTATGGTTCCCGAAGGCTAAGCTGCGCACGTCGATGGACAACAAAATCGAGACCGTGCGGATTGGCAACAAGGCTGGCGTGCCCTCCGTGCCAAACGTGCTGGCAGAGGTAAAATCCTACGAGGATCTGCGCAAAACCTGCGAAAAAGCCGGGATCGGGCACGATCTGGTGCTTCAGTCAGCCTTTGGCGACAGTGGTCACACCACGTTCTTTATCAAATCCGAAGCTGATTTCCGCCGCCATGAGCATGAGATCATCGGTGAGGGTGAGATCAAGATCATGAAGCGCATCGACTGTCGCGGCTCGGCCATCGAGGCCTGCGCGACGTCCGAGGGCACGATCGTTGGTCCGCTGATGACCGAGCTCGTCGGGTTCAAGGAACTTACGCCCTATCGCGGCGGCTGGTGCGGCAACGAGATCCTCTCAACCGCTTTCCCGCCCAAGGTGCGTGAAAAAGCCCGCGATCTGACCTTCAAATTCGGTGAGCAGCTGCGCAAAGAGGGCTATCGCGGATATTTCGAGCTCGATTTCCTGATCGACAAGAAAACCGGCGATCTCTGGCTCGGAGAGCTTAACCCACGCATCACCGGCGCCTCGTCGATGACGAACCACGCGGCATTTGCCCATGCGGATGCGCCGCTCTTTCTGTTCCACCTGCTCGAATTCTCGAAAAAGAAATTCAAACTGGATGTGGATGAGCTTAACGCCCGCTGGGCCGACAGCGAGAACATCGACAGCTGGTCGCAGATGGTCATTAAACACACCGATGACACGGTGGATATCTGTACGGCGTCTCCGGAGACCGGCATCTACAAGATGCTGGAGGACGGGCGGGTGGTCTATGACCGCTTCGACTATCACCGACGTGCCGTCGAGAGCGAGAACGAAGCTTTCTTCCTGCGCATTCTCGGTCCGGGCGATTACCGCTATGAGGGTGCCGATATCGGCATTCTTGTGACCCGCGGCCGGTCCATGACCAAGAGTTTCCAGTTGAATGACCGGGCGAAAAAGTGGATCCACGGCATCAAGCAAAGCGTGGCCGCCAAGCCGCTGCCCGTGGCCGAAGCCGGCCCCGCGCTGGCCGATCCCGCGTTCAAGATCCTCTGAGCGGAAAGGAACCTGCACCCACAATGTTATGGCGTGCGATGACAGAAGATTTGCCCGGGCCGAAATGGTCCGGGCTTTTCGCCGAATACTGGCCTGATTACAAACGCTGGTGGCTCAAAGAGGGCGAGAGCACACGTCCGACGTATGCGCAGTGTCGCCGTGCGATGAAAGAGCATATGCCGGAGCTCATCCCGCTTTATGACGAGCTGTGCGAGCTTGCCGGTGGTGGCGATCTGGCTGCTCGGTTCCTGTCGTTCTACTGCCCACCGCCGTATCTGGCGGGCTGCAGCCAGGCGATCTGGACCGGTCGCGAGCCCGTAATGGTGCGCAATTACGACTACAACCCCAATGCTTTTGACAGCCTGGTACTGCACACGAAATGGCAGGGCAGGCAGGTCATGGGGACCTCGGACGGCCTCTGGGGCATGGTCGACGGCATGAATGACGCAGGGTTGGCGATTTCGCTGACCTTCGGCGGGCGTCGGATCGTCGGTGATGGCTTTGGTGTGCCGCTCATTCTGCGCTATGTGCTGCAGACCTGTGAGACCGCGGAAGAAGCAGGCAGAGTGCTGGCCCGCGTGCCGACCCATATGAGCTATAACGTCACCGTTCTGGACAAAAAGCGCCAGTACCTGACAGCGATGATGGCACCTGACCGGCCTGCAGTGATTACCCATGCCGCGGTTGCGACGAACCATCAGGAAAACGTGGAATGGGTCAGCCATGCGCGGTTCACCGCCACGGTCGAGCGCGAGCGGTTTTTGTTACAGCGGCTGACCCTGCACCGCGACCCTGAGGACAAGTTCATCGGGGCCTTTCTCAAACCGCCACTTTATTCCACGGCCTTTAACGCCGGTTTCGGCACGCTATACACCGCCGTCTATCGCCCGCGCCTGAAACAGATGGAACTGCGCTGGCCCGGAAGTGTCTGGCCGCTGTCCATGAAGCAGTTCGAAGAGGGCATGCGCCGCATTCAGATCCCCGGTGCTGCCTGAAACGATTGCGCAGGCCGGAAATTATGCATTAAAATGACGACCTGACGTGACGCCAGGGGGTTGCCAAAGCGGCCTCGTTCCCAAAGATTACGCACATAACAAAAACCCACGGGGAGATACCAATGAGACTGACAACCACCGTTCTTACGGCGGCGATGCTGCTGTCTTCGACAACGCTCGCAAGCGCCGAAACCCTGCGTTGGGCACGCGCCGGTGACGCGCTGACCCTTGACCCGCATGCCCAGAATGAGGGGCCCACGCATACCGTGCGCCACCAGATATATGAGCCGCTGATCATCCGCGACGTCACAGGCGCCTTTGAGCCTGCGCTGGCAACCGAATGGGCGCCGTCCGAAGCCGATCCCAACGTCTGGGTTTTCACCCTGCGTGAAGGGGTGAAATTCCACGACGGCGCTGATTTCACCGCCGAAGACGTGGTGTTCAGCTTTGAGCGTGCCAAGCAGCCCAACTCCGACATGAAAGAGCTGATCGGATCAATCACCGAAGTACGGGCCGTAGATGATTACACCATCGAAATGGTCACCGACGGGCCGAACCCGATCCTGCCCAGCAACCTCACCAACCTCTTCATCATGGACAAGGGCTGGACCGAGGCGAATGACACCGTCAATGTACAGGATTTCGAGGGGGGCGAGCTGACATTTGCCACCACGAACACCAACGGCACCGGGCCGTATGTGCTGCAAAGCCGCGAGGCTGACGTGCGTACCGTGATGACCCGCAATGATGACTACTGGGGGATCGATCAGTTCCCCATGCAGGTCACCGAGATCATCTATACCCCGATTCAGAACGCCGCGACCCGGGTTGCAGCACTGCTGTCGGGCGAGGTTGATTTCCTTCAGGACATGCCGGTGCAGGACCTTGACCGCGTCAACAGCGCCGATGGCCTGTCAGTCAAAAAAGCACCTCAGAACCGGGTGATCTTTTTCGGCATGAACCAGGGCGCAGACGATATCGAGGCTGACAACGTCGATGGTAAAAACCCGCTGGCGGATGTGCGCGTACGCAAAGCGATGTCGATGGCCATTAACCGCGATGCGATCCAGCAGGTCGTGATGCGCGGCCAGTCAGAGCCTGCGGGCATGATCGCACCGCCCTTCGTGAACGGCTGGAATTCCGAGATGGACAGCTCGTCGGTCACCGATCTCGATCAGGCAAAATCACTGATGGCCGAGGCCGGATACGGCGATGGTTTCTCGCTGCAGCTTGACTGCCCGAACGACCGCTACATCAACGATGAGGCGATCTGTCAGGCCGCCGTTGGCATGCTCGCGCAGATCGGTGTGACGGTGAACCTCGATGCCAAACCCAAGGCACAGCACTTCCCGCTCATCACTGACGGCAAGACCGATTTCTACATGCTGGGCTGGGGTGTTCCGACCTACGATTCCGAATACATCTTCAACTTTCTGGTACATGGCCGGGAATCGGATATCGGAACCTGGAACGGCACCGGTTTTGACGACGACGATCTGGACGCCAAGATCAGGTCGCTGGCCTCTAATACCGATCTCGCAGCGCGGGATGCCGCCATCGCGGAGATCTGGTCCGTGGTTCAGGATCAGCAGCTCTACATCCCGATCCACCACCAGGTGCTGAACTGGGGCATGGCCGACAAGGTCGGTATCGAGGTTGATCCCGAAGACCAGCCCAAGGTGAAATACTTCACGATCAACTGATCGCGACTTCCTGAACATGGGCTGCGCGGCGAAAGATTCCGTCGCGCAGCCGTTCCAACAGGCGCCAAAGACCGGGAAACCCGGTCTTTCCGGGCATGTAATGCGCCCCGTCAGGGGCGCGCCGCCGGATTAACGTCACCGCGGAAAAGGACCGATCATGCGCTTACCCCTGCTCATCGCTGCAGCCACGCTGGCATTCGCCGGACAGGCTGCTGCCCGGGAGTTTTCCTGGGCCGCGACCACCGATCCTCAGACTATGGACCCGCATGCCGTGAATTCCGCGCCGGTCCTGGGATTTCTTAACAACGTCTATGAAGGTCTCGTGCGGCGTGGCAGGGACATGCGCATTGAACCCGCGCTTGCAACCTCCTGGGAACCGATCGGCGCGGGCGAGGGATGGCGTTTCATCCTCCGGCGTGACGTGACATTCCACGATGGCAGCCCGTTTGATGCCACCGATGTCGTCTTTTCGTACAATCGCGCCTCAGGCGAGGCCGCCGATACACGCAGCTGGTTTGCGCCGGTAAGCGAAGTGATCCGCGTCGATGATTACACTGTCGATATCATGACCAGCGCGCCCAACCCGATCTTCCCGGACAGCATCGCCAACTGGATGATCATGGACAGCGACTGGGCTGACGCCAACAACTCCACCGCTCCGGACAAAGAGCGCGGCACCTTCGCCTCTCTCAATACCAACGGCACCGGGCCGTTCCGCGTCACGCTGCGTGAGCCTGGTCTGCGCACCGTTCTTGAGCCTTTCGATGGCTGGTGGGACAGCCGCGAGCACAACCTGACACGCGCGGAGTTCACCCCCATTCAGAACCCGGCGACAGCGGTTGCGGCGCTGCTGTCGGGCGACATCAGTTTTATCAACCCTGTGCCGGTACAGGATGCTGCCCGTCTCGCCGCCAATCCGGATGTGAATGTGATCCGCGGCACCGAAGCGCGGGTCATCATGCTGGGTTTTGCGCATGCCGCACCCGTACTGAAGTACTCTGACGATGTCACGGATGCGAACCCCTTTGCCGATGCCAGGGTGCGCGAGGCCGTGGCCCGGTCAATCAGCGTGAACGCCATTCTTGAAACGACCATGCGTGGCAGTGCCGAAGCCGCAGGGCAGCTCGTCAGCCCGGCCATGCGCGGCTACAGCCGCACGCTCGACGACCGCCCCGGGTATGACCCCGACAGGGCACGCGCTCTGCTGGCCGATGCCGGATATCCGGACGGTTTTTCCTTTGGCTTCAGGTGCCCGAATGACCGGTATCTCAATGACGAAGCGGTTTGTCAGGCGATCACGGCAATGCTGGCCAAAACCGGTCTGCGGGCCGGTCTTGATGCCATGCCGGTTCAGAATTACTGGCCGGAACTCAGGGCCGGAAATTTCGATATGTACCTTCTGGGCTGGTCGCCCGGCACATTTGACGCCGAACATCCGCTGCGCTTTCTGGTGGCCACTCCTGATGATGACAAAAAGCTTGGCTCGTGGAACTTCGGCGGTTTTTCCAATACAGAAGTGGACACCCTGCTGCCGCTGATCCGCTCCGAGCTTGATGAAACCAGACGCCAGGCGATGCTGGATGTATCTGCGGGCGTCGTGCGCAGTGAAACCGCCTATATACCGCTTTATGTGCAGCCGCTGATATGGGGCGTCGCACGCAACATCGACCTGACCCAGCGGCCGGATGATTTCTTTATGCTGCGGTGGGTGACGGTCAACTGATGCAAAATCCCGCGTACCCGAACTTATATCTGAACGCCGCACTGCCCCGCCGCACCTTTCACACAACAGGAGACTGCCTGTGCTAGCCTATGTGATACAGCGTGTTTTTCAGTCGGCCATCGTGCTGCTTGTGGTCGGTCTTGTCGCTTTTTCGATGTTCCGCTTTGTCGGTGACCCTGTTGACAACATGCTGGGTCAGGAACGCACCCAGGCCGATATCGAACGCCTGCGCACAACGCTGGGCCTCGATCAGCCGTTTCCGGTGCAGTATTATAAATTTCTCACCAACGCAGCCCAGGGTAATTTCGGCGTCAGCTACCGCCAGGGCCGGCCGGTGTCGGATATTCTGATGGAGCGCGCGCCAGCGACACTTGAACTGGCGGCGGTGTCGGGCTTTCTGGCGATCACCATCGGCATTGGTCTGGGTGTTTTCACGGCCATCCGGCGCAACGGATTTGCCGCCAATGCTATTATGTCGATCTCGCTCATCGGGGTCTCGTTACCCACTTTTCTGATCGGAATCCTGCTGATCTATCTTTTTTCGGTCGAGCTTGGCTGGCTGCCCAGTTTCGGGCGCGGTGAAACTGTCGATATCGGCGGGTGGAGCACTGGTTTTCTGACCCAAAGCGGGTTGCAGGCGCTCATTCTGCCCTCAATCACACTTGGGCTTTATCAGATGACGCTGATCATGCGGCTGGTGCGCTCGGAGATGCTTGAGGTGCTGCGCCAGGATTACATCCGTTTCGCCCGGGCGCGCGGGCTGCGCGAGCGTGCGGTCAATTTCCGCCACGCGCTGAAAAATACGCTGGTGCCAGTGATCACCGTGACGGGTCTTCAACTGGGATCGATCATCGCCTTTGCGATCATCACCGAAACGGTCTTTCAGTGGCCGGGGGTGGGACTGCTCTTTATCAATGCGATTCAGTTCGTCGATATTCCCGTGATGGCCGCCTATCTGATGCTCATTTCGGTGATGTTCGTGGGCATTAACCTGATCGTAGACCTGCTTTACTTTGCGATTGACCCGCGTCTGCGGGCTGACAGAACGGCGGCACACTGATGGCTGAACTTTCCTCACAAACTCCGGAAAAGGTCGTGGAACGCTCACGCCTGCGGGTCGCAATCGACAGCGATTTCGCCTGGCAGTTCCGCAAATCCCCCGTGGCAATTGTTTCGGCCGTCGTGGTGACGATCATGGTGCTGGCGGCCCTTTTTGCGCCGCTGATCGCACCCTATGATCCCTTTGATCCCGGCTCGCTGAACCTGATGAACGGGTTTTCCCGGCCGATGACGCCCAACGCCTTCACTCAGGAGGTGTTCTGGCTCGGCACCGATGATCAGGGCCGCGATGTCTTTTCCACGATCCTTTATGGCATGCGCATTTCGCTCTTCGTGGGGGCCGCGGCGGTGCTTTTCGCCATGGTTCTGGGCATTACCCTCGGTCTGCTTGCGGGCTATGCCGGCGGCTGGACCGAAACCATCATCATGCGCGTGGCCGACGTACAGCTGACCTTCCCCGCGATTCTCGTGGCCATGCTGATCTTTGGCATCGCCAAAGGGATAACGCCGGTTGAGTACCGCGACCAGATGGCGATCTGGGTCCTGATCATAGCTATTGGTCTGTCGGACTGGGTGCAGTTTGCCCGCGTCGTACGAGGTGCCACGCTGGTGGAAAAAAACAAGGAATACGTCCAGGCCGCACGGCTCATCGGGCGCGGCTCAGGGGCCATCATGCTGCGCCATATCCTGCCCAATGTGCTCTCGCCGGTGCTGGTGATTGCCACTATTTCGCTGGCACTGGCGATCATCGCAGAGGCCACACTGAGTTTTCTGGGCGTTGGCGCTCCGCCGACCCAGCCCAGCCTTGGCACGCTGATCCGGATCGGGCAGGGGTTCCTCTTTTCCGGCGAGTGGTGGATTCTGCTCTTTCCCGCGCTGACGCTGCTGACCCTGGCGCTTTCTGTGAACCTGCTGGGCGACTGGCTGCGCGATGCGCTGAACCCGAGGCTGCGGTAATGATACATCCACAATCTGCGCTTGTTCAGGAAGCCTCAATGCCCCGGTCCCGATCCTGCCGGCAACAGCGCCTGGTGGCATTCATTGAAAGGTGCCGCCCGTGAAGGACGCCGTTCTCTCAATCCGCGACCTCACAGTCGAGATCCCCACCCGGCACGGTATTCTGCGCCCTGTGGACGGTGTTTCCTATGACATCGCGCCCGGTGAAGTGCTGGGTGTGGTGGGTGAATCCGGGGCCGGCAAATCGATGGCCGGCAATGCGGTGATCGGGCTTTTGAGCCCGCCTGCGCATATTGCCAGCGGCGAGATTGTCGTGAACGGGCAGCGGATAGACCACCTGACCGGGGAGGCTATGCGACGCCTGCGGGGCAAAGAAATCGGCATGGTCTTTCAGGACCCGCTGACCTCGCTGAATCCGCTTTTGCGGATCGGTGATCAGCTGACCGAGACCATGCTGGCGCATCTCGACATTACCCGAACCGAAGCCGAAGAGCGTGCGGTGGCCGCCCTGGCTGAGGTCGGCATCCCGGGTGCCGCCGAGCGCGTCGGCAGCTACCCGCATGAGTTCTCCGGCGGCATGCGCCAGCGCGTGGTCATCGCGCTCGCGCTCTGCGCTGAGCCCTCGCTGATCATCGCAGACGAGCCGACGACCGCTCTTGATGTCTCCGTCCAGGCGCAGATCATCGCGCTGCTCAAACGGCTCTGCCGGGATCGCGGCACCGCCGTTATGCTGATCACCCACGACATGGGCGTGATCGCCGAAGCGGCGGATCGCGTCGCTGTGATGTATGCAGGCCGGCTCGCAGAGCTTGGCCCCGTGCGCGAGGTTCTGATGCAGCCACATCATCCCTATACCGCGGGCCTCATGGGCTCCACGCCGCTCGCCTCGCGTGGCAAAGACCGGTTGCATCAGATCCCCGGTGCCATGCCGCGCCTCGACAGCCTGCCTGAGGGCTGTGCATTCCATCCGCGCTGTCCGCGCGCCGCCGCCCGGTGCAGCAGCGCACCCGGCCCGCTGATCAGCGACGGCGATGGTCGTGCTGCCTGCTGGTTCCCCCTCGACCGGGCAGGTGTCGCATGACGGGCATGGTCAGCATCCGCAATCTCACCCGCGTTTTTGACGTATCGAAACCCTGGATCAACCGGCTCGTGGAACGACGCCCCAAAGCTTGGCTGACCGCTGTCTCAGATGTCAGCTTCGAGATCGAAGAAAAGACCGTTTATGCTCTCGTGGGAGAAAGTGGCTCAGGAAAATCGACCATCGGTAAAATGCTGGTGGGGCTGCTGAGCCCGTCTGAAGGTTCGGTGGAAATCCGCGGCACGGACCTCGCGCGCGAGACAGATGCCGCAAAGGTCGATGCCGTCCGGCGCGATATCCAGATGATTTTCCAGGACCCCTTTGCCTCGCTCAACCCGCGCTGGCGGGTGCGCGACATCATTGTGGAGCCTGTTGCCGCGCGCGGTGGCGACACCACTGGCATGGCAGAACGTCTGCTCGAAGAGGTGGGGCTTTCTGCACGTGACGCCGGCAAGTTTCCGCATGAGTTCTCAGGCGGGCAGCGCCAGCGGATCTGTATCGCGCGGGCACTGGCGTCCGGGCCGAAACTGATCGTCTGTGACGAGCCGACCTCGGCGCTTGATGTCTCCGTTCAGGCTCAGGTGCTCAACCTCATGAGTGATCTCAAGGATCAGCTGGGCCTCACCTATCTCTTTATCAGCCACGATCTGACGGTGGTACAGCACATGGCCGACCGGATCGGCGTGCTCTATCTGGGACGTCTGGTGGAAGAGGCCGGGCCCGACGCGCTGTTTGAAAATCCGCGCCATCCTTATACGCAGATGCTGCTGGCCGCCGCGCCAAAACTTGATGATTTCGGCCGCGAGGTGCCGCCGCCGACCGGTGAAATTCCCGATCCCATCAACCCGCCCCCCGGATGCGCCTATCATCCGCGCTGCCCGCTCGCAGAGGACATCTGCAGGAAGGAACGGCCGGTTATGCGCACAATCGAAGGGACGCGGGTCGCCTGTCACATGGCAGAATGACCGGCCCGCTCGCCTCTTTGCGGGTGATTGAATTCAGCGGTCTGGGGCCCGCACCGCTGGCCGGACAGCTGCTGGCGGATCTCGGTGCGGATGTGATTGTCATCGACCGCACCGTCGCCCCGCAGGACCCTGCAGACGTCAACCGGCGCGGCAAGCGTTCAGTGGTGCTTGACCTGAAATCTGATGGTGGGCTGAAGGCCGCACGCAGGCTCATTGCGCGTTCGGATGTGCTGATCGAAGGCTTCCGTCCCGGCGTGATGGAGCGGCTCGGTCTGGGCCCCGAGACCTGCCCTGAAACTCTGATCTATGCCCGGATGACAGGCTGGGGGCAGACCGGTGACAGGGCGCTGACGGCCGGGCACGACATTAACTATCTGGCGATGACCGGCGCGCTTCATGCCATCGGCCCGGCAGATCAGCCGCCCGTCGTGCCGCTGAACCTGGTTGCTGATTTCGGTGGCGGTACGATGTTTCTGCTCTTTGGCATTCTGTCTGCCGTTATCGAACGGGGCGTCTCAGGCAAAGGCCAGGTGGTCGATGCCGCAATGATCGACGGGGTGCCGGCAATGATGGGCCTTATCCATGGCTGGCTGGCGAAAGGCGACTGGCAGGCAGCGCGCGGGGTCAATCTTCTTGACGGCGGCGCCCCCTTTTACCGGTGTTACGCGTGCTCGGATGGTAAATTCATCTCAGTGGGTGCTCTCGAACCGCAGTTTTATGCGGAACTCTGCCGGATTGCCGGGCTCGATCCCGGGCCGGATCAGAATGACCGGGCCTCATGGCCCGCACGTTCTGCGGCTTTTTCAGAAACCTTCCGCAGCCGCACACGGGACGACTGGGCCATTCTCTTTGCCGGCTCTGATGCCTGTGTCGCACCGGTGCTTGATTTCACCGAGGCAACGCTGCATCCCGAAAACCGCGCGCGGGGTGTGTTCACCGACCCGGGCGGGATCGCGCAGGCCGCACCCGCTCCGCGCTTCAGCCGCTCCGGCACACGCGCACCCTCTGCGCCCGGCGCACCGGGGGCGGACACCGCATCGGTTCTGGCAGAGGCCGGGTTCGATGCGCAGACCCTCGCCGCCCTGACACAGCGCACCGACCACAAGGAGACCGATCAATGACACGCATCGCTGTTGTGACAGGGGCCGCCGGCGGGCTTGGACGTGCGATAACAAAACGGCTGCTGGCCGACGGGCTGGTCGTGACCGGTCTTGATCTGGACGCAGGAGGTCTCAGTGAAATGACCGCTGAAGGGTTCACCGGCATCACCACCGATCTGACTGATCCCGACGCAATCAGCGGCGCTTTTGAGACCATCGCGACGAAACATGGCGGGGTGGATGTGCTGGTCAACAATGCCGGCACCTGTTTCATGTCGGATTTCCCGGACATCCCTGCGACAGAACTCAACAAGCAGATGTCGGTGAATTTCTCAGGCGCGTTTCATTGTTGTCAGGCTGCGGTCCGGCTGATGTCGGGGCGTGAGGGTGTGCGCAAGATCGTCAATATCTCTTCCAACGGCGCCTATAACTTCGACGTCTTCGATCCGCCACATTACCGCGCGTCCAAGGCGGCAATGGACACGCTGACCAAAGATCTTGCCCGTCGATATGCCCGCGATAAAATCGCGGTGAACTCGATCGCACCGGCGATGACGGAAACGCCTCTTTTCGGGGTGCTGAGCGAAGAAGTCCTGGAGAAAGCCATCGCCCAGATGCCGCACGGGAGGGCCATGCGCCCGGATGAAGTTGCGGCCTGGGTTGGCTTTCTGGTCTCGCCGGCTGGTGACATTTCCAGCGGCAATGTGATCATTCTCAACCAGGGCCGGGACGTGCGCTAGGTGTACCAGTGCGGCGCTTTGCGCAGCTCGGGCCACTGTTCGGGACTATGCCCGAAAATCACCATCGCCCGGCGTTCAGCCGCCATTTCCATAAGGCGCGCACCATGGTGCATCGCCTGCGCTTCGTCCCAGGATCCCGCGAATTTTTCGTCGATTTCCGCAGCGCGGCTGATTGCGTCCGAGGTCAGCAGGACATCTCCCGTTTCCGGCAGTGACAGCATAAAGGCCAGCTGGCCCGGTGCATGCCCCGGTGTGAGCAGAACCTCAAACCCGGGCCCTGCCACCATGTCGCCCGTCACCAGCCGGTAATCCGCCTCGGGCCATTCCATCGCCTGCTTTCCGGACCAGTAAAGCGGCCGGGGCAGAGCACGCTCGGCCGCCGCGATCAGGATCGGCACTTCCGGAAAGCCGTCCATAAACCCCACATGATCGATATGAGTGTGGCTCTGGATCATCAGATTCACATCGGCCGGGTTCAGCCCCAACAATCCCAGTTGAGCAGGTGCCAGGTTTTCAGGTGTAAGAGAAAGGACCTGACCGAACCCCCCCAGTTCGTCTTCCTTTGTGGCGGCCTCCGCATCTTCGGCGTATTTCGCAGGAAACCCGGTATCTATCAGGACAATCTCGCCTGCGGTGGTCTCGATGACATAGCCACAGATCCCGATGATGCGCCCGTTGGCATGCACCTGAAAGAGGCCGTAATCCAGTATAGCCAGTCGCTTTGGCATGCCTTTCAGAAGGGCTTGCATCTTGATCCCCGGGCCTGTTCCGTGTTGCCTGACGAGCAAAGGGGCGCACCGGATGAAAGTCAAGATTCACACGCTGTTTCAGTATCTGCTGGAAACCACCGGCGCAGACCCGCAGGCGATTGTCGGCTTCTCCCTGTCGGAATCGCCGCGGCTGGGTGATTTTCTGAGTGAGCTCGATCCGGCATTGCCGCTCGACTGGAACAACCGCGACTTTCGCGGGCTGCCTGAGCTGCGTGATCATGTGCTGACCCAGGCCGGGCTGACGGGCGTCTGCAAGCGTGAGGATGTGCTGATCACCGCCGGTGCGGCAGAGGCCAATTATCTTGCGATCATGCAGTTGCTGGACCCCGGAGACGAAATCGTCATTGAAACCCCCGGATGGCCCCAGGCCGAGGTGCTGGCAAAAGCGGTGGGTGCAAAAATCGTCAGGGTCACCCGCCGCGAGGACGAGGAATGGCAGTTGCCGCTGGCAGCCCTTGAAGATGCGGTCACCCAGGCCACAAAACTGATTTTTCTCAGCAATCCCAACAACCCCACGGGGCAGGTGCTGAGCGAGCGTGACCTGAAGCAGATCGTTCGGATCGCCGATCGCGCCGGGGCCTGGCTGCTGGTGGATGAGGTTTACGCCGGGCTGGAATGGGAGGGACCGCGCGCGCCGTCGGTGGCCGGACTTTACCCGCGCGGGATCACGACAGGCTCCGTTTCAAAGGCGCTGGGGCTGCAGGGGCTGCGCACCGGCTGGCTCATTTCGCAAGACGCGGATCTGGTGATGGATGCGGTGATCCTGCGCGAAAACGCCTCCGAGATCATGAACATTATGGGCGAGACCATCGCGGAGATTGCCCTGCGACCGGTGCGGTATGCTACCGCAATGAAGAACGCGCGGGCCGCCGGCGCCGCCAATCTGAAACGGATGAACGCATGGGTTGATGCCACGCCAGGGCTGGCCTGGGTGTCACCCCGGGCCGGTCTTATCGGTCTTGGAAAGCTGCCCGCGGGCATCGACAGCGATGCCTTTGCGCGGCGCCTTTTGCAGGAGCCGTACCGCACATTCCTGCTGCCCGGCAGCGCTTATGACCAACCGGGGCATATCAGGCTGGGCGTGGGCGGCGGTGCCGGGGTTAATCTGGAAGACGGGTTGTCCCGCGTGGCGAAGGCCCTGGCCGACTGGCCGGATTAACGCAGCCCGTTGCGCACAACAAAGCGGGCAAGATCAAGGATGATCTGTCCGCGCGCCGCCGCGATGGCACCGGGGCCGGCAGCAGGATCATAGGCCACGCTGAGATCAAAAAGTCCCGAGCGTTCCCGCCCGCCCTCTGCCACAGCGACGAAATACTGTCCTTTTGCGCGAAACTGACCGTCGTTTCCGGCAACCAGCGATTCAAATCTCAGATCAAGGCGCGCATCGGGGAAGCTCTCGAAAGGCCAGGGCGACGACGCCACACGTGCCCCGGAAAGCTGCGCTATATGCCGTGTGAGTTCGAGCGCGATCGCCCGGTCGGGCGTGTCTGCCCAGAGCACGGCACCGTCACTGACAAGCCGGCCTGCATCATCCTGCAGAGAAATCTCATCGGCGGCGGCATAGGCGGGCAGGGACACCTCGCGCACTTCAAGAGCGCGGAAGGCGATGCGCTGGCGCTCATTCACGCCAGGTGCGGGCACTGCGTAACGTTCGGCGGTGCCGGTACAGGCGGCCAGGGTCAGCATCACGATCAGGGCGGTCACCAGGTGTCTCATATTATCGTCCTCTGATCAGCGCGCTGGGGTTGCGTTCGAGCAACCGCGCAAGCGATGTGATGGCCTCCGCGGCCTGTGATATATCGCGCATGGCCGCCTGAGCATCGCGGCTCAGTGCTTCGCCCTTGTTATAGCCTGCGATTGTCGCGCTCGCCTGTTCAAAAACGCGCGAAATCCGTTCGACCAGGGCCGGCAGGTCCTGGCTCGAAAGGGCGACGGCATCCGCCGCCTCCCGCGTCGACAGCAGCGTGGCGTTGACGTTATCCACAGCCCCCCCGGCGCGCAGATCGGCCAGCGTTGCATTCAGCTCATCAAGCGCAGAGCCGAGCGAGGCCGGCAGATCGCGGGCAGCATCGGTATCGATCAGCGCTTCGGCGGCGCTGGTCAGACCTGTCAGTTCGACAATCAGATCCTCGACGGGCAACGTTTCTGCCTTAGCCGCCACCGCATTCAGCTGATCGATCAGCTCCGGCACACCTTCAACCGAGGCGCCGACAGAGACCGCAGCACTCGTCGCCGCATCAATCGCCTCGATCACCCGTGGCACCAGCTGCTCACTGGCAAGCTGCACCAGCAGCTCTTCGATCCGCTCCAGTGAGGCGTTGAGACGCACCGGAATATCCTGCACCGACTGCGATGTCACGATCCCGCGCACGTCACCAAGAAGACCCCGGACCTCCTCGGAGGTGCCGCGCAGATCGGCGTCCGACACCAGCGCTGTGGCACTTTCCATAAAGAGAATGGCGTTGTTCAGCAGCTCTTCGATGGGCAGGCTGTTGATCCGGGTGAACACGCCCTCAACCGTGGCTGCGGCGTCGGAGATTTCGCTTTCGGTGCTCGGAAACTGGATCACATCGTCACTGTTTGTGGAGATATTCGCAGGCTCTGCATCGACTACTTCCACCAGCTCGACCTTCAGGCCCCCGGTCAGAAGGCTGCCCGATGCAAGGCGCGCGCGCAGGCCGGCGGCAACCCGTTCTGTGAGGAACTCAAGAGCTGCATCAGCGCTGACTTCTCCAGGCAGACCGAGGCGCGCAGGCTGCACGCCGATTACGACGTTGAGGCGCACGCGGCTGTCACCAAAGGCGTCACTGTCCACAATACCAGACAGGCTCTCCACAGACCCGATGCGCAGACCGCTGAGTTCCACCGGGGCATCCACCGTCAGGCCGGAGATATTCTCGTCGAAGATAACCTGCATCTCAAGCAGCTCAACCTCGGAGGCATTGAAGACGCTGTTTCGCGCCGCCGACGAATCACCGAACACCTCAAAGACTGTGCCATCCGCAACAGGCGCGCCGCCGGACACAAAGGTGTCAAAGGTAATGCCGCCCCCGACCAGGGTTGCCAGCGAGGAAAAATCCACCTCAGCACCAGTGGGCCCGATGGAGACGCTGAACCCGGATGTGTCCCAGAACCGTGTCGAGCGGGTGATCAGATCACGGTGATCCTCATAGATGATGGCCTCGGCGATGGCGAAATTCCCCCGCCCGGAAATGCGCGCGGACCCCACGCGGCCGACCTCGATGCCCCGGAACAGAATAGGCGCGTTATCGGTGAGCGTTCCGCCGGGGATGGTGCGCAACGCGATCTGCAGACCCTCGTCACCGGGCCGGAACAGCGGTGCTGTCTCACGCCCTTTGAACGACCGCCGCACCGGGCCGATTTCACTGTCCCAGGACGCTTCGATGAACACACCGCTGATAACGGTATCCAGACCGGACACGCCCTGCGCGGTCAGCTCCGGCCGCACAATCCAGAAACCCGCGCCGGCATCCGCATAGGGCGCCACTTCTTTATCGACACGAACCGCGACGATGATGCTGCTGAGATCTTCGGAAAACTGCACGTCCTCGACCACACCTACCTTTACATCCCTGTAGCGCAGTTCGGTCTGGCGCGGCGATATGCCGGCGCCGCTGTCAAATTCGATGGTGATGAGGTGGCCGCGGTCATTCCACGACTGAAACGCCACACCGAGCGAAATCACCAGCGCGATGAGCGGGATCAGCCAGATCACTGAAATCCGCTGTGTCCAGGACCGGCGGGCCGTCTCCACAGAGACTTTTTGCGGTGTTTCGCTCACGTTTGCGTTCCTTCGCGCTGGTCCTGCACATCCCAGATCATGCGGCTGTCAAAGGCCTGAGCGGAGAGCATCGTAAAGATCACCGACAGTGCAAAAAACAGACTGGCGATCCCGGGGTGCACGGAGGCCAGGCTGTTCAGTTGCACCAGTGCGGACATGATCGCAACCACAAAGATATCGATCATCGACCAGCGCCCGATATATTCGACCACCTCATAGAGCACCTGACGCTGATGCGGCGCGGTGCTGGACGGGCGGACGACGGAGACCGCAAGAAAAGCAATCGCCATGAATTTCGCAAGCGGGATGACGACGCTGGCAAAAAGGATAATCAGCGCAATTGAATAGCTGCCGTAATAGATGAACTCGATCGCGCCGCCGACAATCGTCGCCTCCTGCACCGACAGCAGCGTTTCGGTCTTCAGCATAGGATAAAGGTTCGCAGGGATGTAGCAGGCAAACCCGAGCAGCCAGTACGCCGCCACGCGCTGCAGGCTTTTGTCGTCACGCAGGATCAGCCGGTGCCCGCAGCGACCGCAGCGTTCCGTCTCGCGCGGCCAGGCCTGGGCGCAGCGCAGGCAGGCCACCAGCCCCAGATCGCGGGCAGTTATGACTTTTGAGGTTCGCTCAACGCGTTCCATACCGACCACCTGCACAAAAAGCTCTCCTGGAGCACAACGAGAACGACCAGAGCTGCAAACATCCAGAATGCAGGGCCAAAAGTAACATCCGCAAGTTCACTGATCTTGATCAGCGCCACCGCACAGCCGATCACGAAAACCTCCGCCATCGACCAGGGCCGCAAAGCCTCTGAGAGGCGGAAGGCACGCGCGGCATGCGGCGCCGGCGGC
Organism: Roseobacter ponti; assembly: GCF_012932215.1. Lineage (GTDB taxonomy): Bacteria > Pseudomonadota > Alphaproteobacteria > Rhodobacterales > Rhodobacteraceae > Roseobacter > Roseobacter ponti. The sequence goes on from NZ_CP048789.1 coordinate 73,046, forward strand.
CTGTCGAGGACCAGCGGTACCAGCACATAAAGCGACAGCAGCACACGGGTCAGCGGAATAAAGACGATCAGCGCCGCAGTGGCCAGGGCAAGCAATATGAGCGGCCCGTCGCTGAAGGCAAGCGCGGCTTCGAGGATCGAGACCGAATTGGTCGTCCCGCCGGCCGAGATCGTGAGGAACGGGAAAATCGCCGCTGCGATAATCAGAAACAGAACCGCTGTCGCCAGGGCAATGATCTGCATTCCCGCCTTGCGCCGCGGGGTGATCAGCACCGTGTGACAGCGCTGGCAGACCGCACGTTCACCGGGTTCAGGACGCGCAAGACTCCAGGCCGCATCGCAATGCGGACAGACGATCAGATCGGTGCGCGGGACCGTATCCCTCATGGTGGACATGTCGGTTTCACTGCCTCTCGGGCGCAGGCCGCGCCGGTCTTTACTCTCAATACCGGAGGTCGGCGTCAGGGTGAAGGCTTTGTGCACCGGATGCGATGTTATGCGCCCTGATTATTACATAATCATCATTACAGAATTTTCTCCGCGTTCTTTAGCTTTGCAGCCCCGGGCGGCATCGGGCAGGATACAAACAGATACCTGCACCACGTTAATGAAGGCCCGCCCGTGACATTCGACACCATCATCCGTGGCGGCGAGATCTGCACCACCACCCTGCGCACAAGGGCCGATATCGGCATCCGCGACGGGCGCATTGCCGCCATCGACGACAGACTGACGGGCGCGGAAACGGTGATTGACGCCACGGGCCGCATCGTGCTGCCCGGTGGCATCGAAACCCACGCGCATATTGCACAGGAAAGTGCCGCCGGGGTGATGAACGCGGATGATTACTTTTCCGGTTCGGTCTCGGCGGCCTTCGGCGGAAACAGTTCATTCGTGCCCTTTGCCGCACAGCAGCGCGGACAATCGGTGGCAAGCGTGCTCGATACCTATGGAGCAAGGGCCGCGCGCAGCGTGATTGATTATTCCTGGCACCTGATCATCAGCGACCCCACGCCCGAGGTTCTGACCAGGGGTCTGCCGATGGCCTTTGAGCGCGGCGTAACCTCGTTCAAGGTCTTTATGACCTATGATCTGGTGAAAGTGGATGACCGCCAGTTTCTCGATATTCTGACCACTGCCGGAGCCCACGGTGCTGTCACCATGGTGCATGCCGAAAACGATGCGATGGTCCGCTGGATGAATGAAAAACTGGCGGCAGAGGGCAAAACCGCGCCCCGCTATCACGCAGAAAGCCGCCCCGCGCTGGCCGAAGAGGAAGCCATTCACCGCGCGGTGTCACTGGCGAAACTGGCCGGTGCGCCGCTTTTTGTGGTGCATGTCTCAACCCCCGGCGGGGCGGAAATCATTGCGCGAGAAAAAGCCGCCGGCACTGCGGTCTTTGCCGAAACCTGCCCGCATTACCTGGCTTTTACAGCAGAGGATCTCGACCGGCCGGGCATGGAGGGGGCAAAGTTCATCTGCTCGCCCCCGCTGCGCGATACCGCCACACAGGAGGTGCTCTGGGAGAATATCACCGCCGGCACCTTCGACTGCGTAAGTTCGGATCATGCGCCGTATCGCTTTGACGAAACGGGCAAATTCATCAACGGGGCAGAGGCACCCTACCCCAAGATCGCCAACGGGATGCCGGGGATCGGGATGCGCCTGCCCTGGCTTTTTTCCGAAGGCGTGGTGGCGGGGCGTATCAGCCTTGAGGCATTCGCGGGGCTGTCCGCAACCAGTGCGGCACGGGTCTTTGGTCTCGACACCAAGGGGGATCTCGCCCCCGGATTTGATGCCGATATCGCCATCTGGGATCCCGAAGAGCGCTGGCGCGTGACCCTGGAGGATCAGCACGACAATATGGATTACACGCCCTTCGAGGGAATGGAGATCACCGGGCGGCCGGTGACCGTGCTGAACCGCGGGATGCCTGTGATCCGCGACCGTGTGCTCTGCGCCCCGGAAGGCCAGGGCCGCTTCATCGCCCGCAAACCTCTGGCGCGCGCGATATGAGCGGCCCCCGACCCATCCTCGTGATCAACCCCAACTCGACCGTTGAAGTCACCGAAGAGATCGCGGCTGCCGTGAACGCCCTGCCTGGTGCCGCCGGGCGGTTCGAGTGCGTCACTATTGCCGAAAGCCCGCGCACGATCTCTACGGATCAGGATGTCACAGAGGCCGGCGCCCGCGTGGCGGACCTCGCCGCGACACGCCCGGACGCGGCCGCGATCATCATCGCCTGTTTTTCCGATCCGGGGCTGACAGAAGTGCGCCACCGGGTCCGCGTTCCCGTCATCGGCATCCAGATGGCCTCGGTGATGACCGCCATTGCGACCGGTGCGCCCTTTGGCGTGATCGCACTTTCGCCGGCCTCGATCCCGCGGCACATGGCGTTTTATGACCGGCTGGGCATTTTACATCACTGCGCGGGAGAGGTCGGCCTGAGCGGAGTTTCAGCCCTTGATGCCGGGCGCTCGGATGCGGTTTATGCTGAAACGCTGGCGGCCGGAAAACAACTGGTCGCGCAGGGCGCACGATCCGTCATACCGGGCTGTGCCGGGTTTTCTCCACGGCGCATGCAGCTTGAAACGGATCTGGGTGTGCCTGTCATTGACCCGGTACGCGCGGCAGCGGCCATGGCACCGGGGCTTATCTGAGGAACCCGGCGCACCCGTTCAGGGGGCAACACCTTCGGCCACATCCCCGAAAATCGTCTGCGCGTGATCGCGCAGGTAAATGCGGAGCCAGGGTGTGAACCGCTCCGGCTCCCAGGTCACGCGTTTAAGCAGATCGCTGTAGCGCACCCATTCCACGGCCATGACCTCTTCAGGATCGGGCGTTACCTTCAGCGTGGGCCCCGCTTCAGCGACATACACGTCCACGACTTCATGTTCGGTCAGACCACCGCCCACTTCGGCGCGGTATTCCAGATGATGCCGGTGCTCAGGCGCCAGACCGGTCAGGCCAAGCTCCTCATCCAGCCGCCGCGCCGCACAGTCCAGCGGTGCCTCGTCCCAGTCCGGATGCGTGCAGCAGGTGTTCGTCCAGAGCCCGGGCGTGTGGTATTTGCACATCGCGCGCTGCTGCATCAGCACTGCCTCACCGCGCATGACAAAGACCGACACAGCCTTGTGGCGCAGCCCTTTTACATGGGCTTCCAGCTTTTCAACCGGTGTCAGTGTGCCATCTACCCAGGCCGGGATCATGATCGTCATACGCGGGTCACTGGCACAATACCGGTGAGATGCGCAAGGTTCTTCAGGCCTATTTTCAGATGCGCCATGGGCCGTGCGCGCACGAGTTTCTTGTTCATATAGGCCTCGAATGTCAGGCGCTGCACGTCCACATCATGGCAGAGCGACACGAACCGCTCACGCCGTTCATCGCTGCAATAATATGCGTTCTGCATGGAGCCGAGGACCCGGAAAACCATTTTGTGCTCTTTCATAAAGAGCTGTCTGGCGAGGCGCAGATCTTTCACCCGGCCCGAGGCCAGAGTGGCCGCACAGGCGGTCGCCGCCACCCGGCCCCCGACCATGGCGTAATAGATCCCCTCGCCCGAACTTGGCGCCACGACACCGGCGGCATCGCCGGCCAGCAGCACGTCGCGGCCATTGTCCCAGCGGTCAAGCGGGCGCAGCGGTATCGGCGCGCCCTCTTTGCGGATCGTCTCACAGCCTGCCAGCCCCGAGGCCGCGCGCAAAGCTGCGGTGGCTTCTTTAAGGTTCACCGACGACAGCTCAGTGCCCATGCCAACGCTGGCGCTGTCACCATGCGGAAAGACCCACCCGTAGAAATCCGGCGAAATGGCCCCGTCATAAATCACGTCACAGCGCACCGGATCGTAGATCTCTGATTTGGGCGGCGCCTTGATGATCTCATGATAGGCAAAGACAAGCGGCACCTTGTCGGCGTCCTTGACCTCGGCCAGACCCACACGGGATTTGGCGCCGTCCGCACCGATCACCAGTCTGCAGGGCAGTTCGCGTTCTTCCTGGGTGGCTTTGTCGCGATAGATCACGACCGGCGTGCCCTCAGGCCGCTCGATCCGCACAAAGGTGCCGGTGAAATACGCAGCCCCCGCCTCCTGCGCGCGGGCTCGCAGGAACGGGTCAAAATCCTTGCGGTCGACCATCCCGACGAAGCCGTTTTCGATGGGGATATCGACGTGACGGCCGGTGGGCGAGATCATCCTCGCCGTATTGACCTTTGCCAGGAGCTGTTCATCAGAGATGTGGAAATCCTGCATCAGCCTTGGTGGGATCGCCCCGCCGCAGGGTTTGATCCGCCCTTCGCGGTCCAGCAGCGCAACCCTGTGTCCGGAGTTCACCAGATCAAGTGCTGCGGTAGCACCCGACGGGCCCCCGCCCACGACAACTACATCATACATTTCTCATTCCCCCGGCATCATTGCGGTCTGGTTCCGGTTTTCCGGTCCCGGAGCCGTCAGGCGCATGGCCAGACCTGCCGCGATCAGAAAAACAAAACCCTCAAATGTGAAAACGGCGCCATAGGCCGTAGCGTCGGCCTGTGTCAGCCAGCGCATGATATCGACCATGGCTGTTCCGATGAAAGAGCCGGCGCCAAAGGCAATCGCCTGGGCCGCCCCGAAGAGCCCCATGCGCACGCCTTCGCGTCCGTCACCGCCCTCGCGCGCGAGGCTCATCATGGCACCGATGGCTGCAACGGCAAAGGTGCCGTTGGCCAGACCCAGCGTGAAGATATTCCCGGCCAGCGGCCAGTCGGGTGCGCGCGCCCCGCCCCAGGCAAGGCCAATCAGCGACAGACCCGAGAGGACACAGCCGCCGACAATCCAGACGCGGATCGGCACGGTGACCCAGCGCGCCAGCAGCGTACCCGACAGCAGAACGATCAGCATGCCGGCCAGCGCGCCTGCGTGATGCATACCGCCGAGCTGAGTGCTTTCGCCGACGGTGAGGCCAAAGACATGCCCGGCAAATGGCTCAAGGATCAGATCCTGCAGGTTGTAGGCCAGCATCGAGGCAAAGACGAAAACGGTGAAGACGCGGACCCGCGGGTCTCTCCAGAGCTCGCGCGTGACATCGCGGAAGGCCGCCTGGTGGCGCGGTTTTGCCGGGCCTGCGGCAACACCCTCCTGGCCCCAGACACCGATGCAGGCCAGCGCCAGCGCCACCGCACAAACGCCAAGCGTCACGGCAACCAGCCGGCTGTGTGTGTAAGGGTCGAGCAGGATACCGGCGGTGATCCCGGTCACCGCGAGGCCGAAAATCATCATGATCCAGACGAGGCTGCCGGCGGGTGCCTGGCGTCCTTCGCTCACGCGGGAGGCCAGCAGCGCCAGAAGGTTGGTGCCCGCGGATCCGATCCCCAGACCGATCAGCAGAAAGGATGGCACCGCCGCCGCGATCCCGGCCCCGGCGCTCCGCTCCATCAGGCCGACCGAAAGTGCAGCACCCACAGCACCTGCGGCAAGCAGGGCGATGCCACCGATGATCCAGGGGGTACGCCTTCCGCCCTGATCCGCGCCGTGCCCGAAGCGGGGCCGCAGAAACTGAGTCCCATAATAGAGAGAGACCAGCAGCCCGGGAAGGATCGCCGGCAGCGCCAGTTCGACCACCATCACCCGGTTCATCGTCGCCGTGGTCAGCACCACGACCGACCCCAGCGCCATCTGCACCAGACCCAGACGCGCAATCGAAAGCCAGCTCAGTGGTTTCATGCGAGCCCCCTGAGCGCAAAGGCCGCGATCATCATGCCGGTGATGTAAAGCAGCACGCCGGTGCCGTTGTACCAGGGCGCGCGGCCTTCCGGATCTTTGAACATGACGGTCATTGCCCAAAACTGCGCGAGCAGGACGGCGGCGACGCCGGCGGCGTGCAGCGGCTTGTCCCAGAACAGCAGCAGGGCTGTGACCATGATCTGCGGCACGGTCATAACCAGACAGGCGACTTTCGCCGCTCGTGCAGGTCCGAGCACAACCGGCAGGGAATTCACGCCGGTCTGGCGGTCACCTTCCAGCGCCTTGAAATCATTCAGCGTCATGATGCCATGCGCGCCGATACCGTAAAGCAGCGCCACCACGATTACGGGCAGCGCAGGCGCGCCGGCGCTCAGCACGGCGGCACCGGTAAACCACGGCAGGGCTTCATAACTCAGACCCACAAGGCCAGGGCCCCACCAGCCCGAGCGTTTCAGACGCACAGGCTCAGCGGAATAAGCCCAGGCCGCGAGCACGCCCAGCACCGTGGCACCGAAACCCCAGGGGCCCAGCTGCCAGCCGACAAAAAGAGAAAGCACCGACATTGCAAGGGCGATCCACAGACCCCAGCGACCGGGGATGCGACCCGATGGGATCGGGCGGTCCGGTTCGTTGATGGCGTCCACGTGGCGGTCGCACCAGTCGTTGGCGGCCTGGCTCATACCACAGACCACCGGGCCCGCGAGGACCACGCCGAGCAGCACCAGCGTCCACTGCCCGGACGGAGAGGCACCGGACGATACAACACCGCAGAGATAGGCCCACATCGGCGGGAACCATGTCACGGGTTTTATCAGGCGCAGAGCGGCGGCTGGTTCGGGAAAGCGGCGCGGCTGTATGATCTGAGTGACAGACATGTGTAAACTATGGCTGACACTTTGAGTCGGCGCAAGTGGGAGAACAGCGCCCGGATCAGGTGTTTTTGGCGAGCAGACCGTACTTGCGCAGCTTCACATAGAGGCTCTGGCGCGACAGGCCCAGCATCTCAGCCGCGGCGACCCGATTGTTGCTGGTCAGCTCCACCGCGGTCTCAATGCACATCTTCTCAACGACATCCGTGGTTTCGGCCACGATATCCTTGAGCGAGGCCGATCCGACCAGATCCATAACGTTCCGGCTCGATTCAGGCGGCATCTGACCGCCGGCGATTGCACCGGCGGCACTGCGCTGCGCCTCAACCCGGCTTACATCACGCACGATACATCCGATTGACGGCGCATCGGCATCATCCAGGTGCGTGGCAGAAATCTCCACCGACACCCTCGTGCCGAGATCGTTGATCAGCTTGGTGGAATAGGTCCGCATCTGGCCCGCCCGCTGGGGCGGATCTGTCAGAACGCTCAGGTCAATCTGGCCGCGGCTCAGGAAATCACCAAGACTGCGCCCGACCACACCAGACAGATGCGGCGCGCCCACAAGATCGAGGAAGCTTTCGTTGACGGACAGGATCACGCCCCTGGGTGAGATGAAGAGCATGGCATCCGCCCCAAGGCGGAAGAGAGACAGCGCCTGATTGGCAGCCTCGCCGCTGGATTCTGCGACGGCGGTATCCGAGTCCAGACGGCAGAGCAGAACGCGCTGGCCCCCTGCCCTGAAAACAACCGGCTGCAGAACGATCTGCTGACGTGTGCGGGTGGCACGCAGAGTGACCCGCCCGCCTTCCTCCGACAGCGTCGCATTCAGAAGGCTTTCGGTCAGCTCAACGCTGGAGCGGTCGTTGAAGTGCTGCGCAAGTGAGCTGCCGCGCAACGCCTCTGTGCCCAGACCCAGCAGTGTCGCCGCCGCCTCGTTTGCGTCATCGATCCGCCCGGACTGCACCGAGACAAAGACAACAGCCTGCGAGCTGTTGGCCATCAGCACGCGATACCGCGCATCAAACTCGCGGCGCGCTTCATACCCCTGCTCCAGCGCGATCTGCGCCTGAACCAGCTGTTGTTGCGTTTCCGCGATCGGTCTCAGGTCACGGCCCAGCAGCAGCGCTGCGTTCTCATAGCCGAACCGGTGAAATGTGTAACGGACCGGATACTGCCAGACCGCATTGTCGCTGTGATTAAGTTCCAGCGGCTTTTTCGGCACCTCGCCGGCAAGATAGGCGTCATGTGCCTTTTCGAACTTCGGCACGGATTCGCTGGTCAGAAAGTCCGCGACCGGACGCCCCTCCCAGTGCTTCAGATTACCGAAGGATTCGATATGCGTGTTCAGAACCACCGACAGAATGATGCCCTCGGCAGAAACCACAAGCGCGATGTCCGACGCGGCCCCGATGATGCTGCTGAGAAACTCAGGCTCGATCAGGGGAACAGCACCGCTGCTCCAGAATGTATTCTCTCCGGTTGTCATGAGCGGCTTGCCGCCGCGAACTCAGCGGCACAAAAGGAAACGGCCTCCGCGGCCTTGCTGGTCACGATATCGACGCCGGTGTTGGCCCTGAGATCGGCGGCACAGGCCGTCACCAGACCGCCGAGTGCGATCACACAGCCCTCAGGTGCTGCATTTCGGATCGTCTGTACCGTCCGGCGCACCGTATTGAGGTTTTCAATGCGGGAACAGGTCACCAGCGCAAGATCAGGGGATTCCAGCATCACCCGCGCCGCGAGCGATCCTTCGTCTTCATCAAAGGATGTGCCGACATCACAGCCAAGGCGTCTGAGCTGCGCAGAAAGCACACTGGCGCCGAGGAAATGCTGCTCGTTGGCCGGTACGACGACAAGCCCGGTCAGCCGGGTACGGTCCGTGACGACGTCAGGCACATTGCCTGCGGCGGCCTCGCCCACCAGCGACTGCAACCGCATGGAGCCGATCGTTACCTGGGCAAAACTGGCGTCATCATCGACCCACATCTGTCCGAGCACGATCGCCGCCTGAGGAATATAGATGTCGATGATCTCATCGACCGATAAACGGTGCCCGCGCAGTTCCGCGATGAGTTCCGCGGGCTCAAAACCACCCGGGCACAGCGCGGCGCGCAGAAGATGATCCAGAACGAACTGGCGCATGCCACCCGGAGAGACGGCCTGTCTGCTGCTCAGCACTGAAATCACCCGTGTCGCCAGCGCATCGACATAAACCGGTCGGCTGCGCTCCGTACGAGGCGTTTCTCTGTGATCATCGGTCGGCATTGCATTTCCCGGAAGGACCGGGCGGTGGCCCGGACACGTTTGCGCGTACAGAGTCTGCCTTCACCACCAGAATGTCAAATCAAATTGACATATCAGCGGGCATTGATCGGATTCAATTCGGCAAAAATCACCTGTAAACCCGTAATAATTGCAAAAACGGGCGAAATCCAACCCCGGTAATGTCAGACCAGATTGTCATTTCACCGCTTTCAATGTGTAAGTTACAGTTGACACTTTTCGCAAAGAAACGCTACTTTCAAAAGGTAACAGGCGCGAAAGGCCTCCTTGGGGATGGACACCACAACAACAGCCGGAACGGACCGCGCAGGCCTCTATTCGCCGGCCGAACGCGCCCGTCGCGACGCCACTGTCTGGACCACGGTTCAGGGGGTTCTGGCGCCGCTGCAGTTTGCCGTTTTCCTGGTCTCTCTGGTGCTGGTACTGCGCTATCTCTGGACGGACGACGGCTACATGGCCGCGACAGTTTCTGTCCTGCTTAAAACGCTGGCACTCTATGTGATCATGGTCACCGGTGCGATCTGGGAAAAAATCGTTTTCGGTCAGTACCTTTTCGCCCCCGCATTCTTCTGGGAAGACGTCTTTTCATTCGCCGTGATCGCACTCCACACCGCCTATATCTGGGCGCTTTTCAGTGGCGCTCTTGATCCCCGCGCGCTGATGTTTCTGGCGCTCGCGGCCTATGCGGCCTACGTGATCAACGCGGTCCAGTTCGTACTGAAGCTCAGGGCTGCGCGGCTGCAGGCGACAGCGCATTCCGCCCCTCGAACGGGGGTGGCCGCATGAACGATCTGCCGCGCCTTCCGACCTCCGGCGGATGCCGTGATGAACCGATTCTGAAGCAGCGCGGCCAGCGCGAGGTGTTCTGCGGTCTGACGGGAATCATCTGGCTGCACCGCAAAATGCAGGACGCCTTTTTCCTGGTCATCGGCAGCCGGACCTGCGCGCATCTGCTGCAATCCGCCGCAGGCGTGATGATTTTTGCCGAACCGCGCTTCGGAACAGCGATTCTCGAAGAAACTGACCTTGCGGGCCTTGCCGATGCCCAGACCGAGCTCGACAAAGTCGTAGATCAGCTGCTCGCACGGCGCACAGATATCCGCCAGCTTTTCCTCGTGGGCTCCTGCCCGTCCGAAGTGATCAAACTGGATCTGTCGCGCGCCGCCGAGCGCATGACAGAAAAATACGCCCCCTCCGTACGGGTACTGAATTTCTCAGGATCCGGCATCGAGACGACGTTTACCCAGGGCGAAGACGCCTGCCTTGCCAGCATGGTTCCCGTTCTGCCGGAAACAAACGAACGCCAGTTACTTCTTGTCGGCGCTTTGCCTGATGTGGTCGAGGAACAGGCGGTCTCACTGCTCACGCAGATGGGCATCGGCCCTGTCCGCGTCCTGCCAGCACCACGTGCCGACAGTGACCTTAGCGTCGGTACAGAGACTGTTTTCGCCCTGACGCAGCCTTTCCTGGGCGACACCCATGCAGAACTGGAGCGCCGCGGCGCCCGGCACATCGCGGCCCCCTTCCCCTTCGGCGAAGAAGGCACCACCGCCTGGCTGCGCATGATCGCCGATGAATTCGGCGTGGACGACGCGACATTCGAAAGGGTCACCGCCGCCCCGCGTGCCCGTGCCCGCAAAGCCATCGCCCAGGCCTCTGTCAGTCTGCGCGGCAAATCGGTGTTCTTCTTCCCCGACAGCCAGCTCGAAATCCCGCTGGCCCGCTTTCTGACCCGCGAATGCGGCATGCAGGCCATAGAGGTCGGCGCGCCCTTCATCCACAAAGGCATCATCGGCCCCGATCTCGACATGCTGGCACAGGGCCCTGTGCTCTCCGAAGGACAGGACGTCGATCTTCAGCTTGACCGCTGCCGCGCGGCCCGCCCTGATCTCACGGTCTGCGGTCTTGGCCTCGCCAACCCGCTCGAAGCCGAAGGCCTCTCCACAAAATGGGCCATCGAGCTTGTCTTCACACCGGTCCATTTCTACGAACAGGCAGGAGATCTCGCCGGGCTTTTTTCGCGCCCGCTGCGCCGTGACGACCTGCTGCAACTGGGGGTCCGCGCATGACCCCCCTTCTCTGGCTTCGAAAAATCCCGGGGAGTGTGAGGGGCCGGCCCCTCACGGACATCTCCTCATGAAGCTGACCGTCTGGACATATGAGGGCCCGCCCCACGTCGGCGCCATGCGCGTCGCCACCGGCATGACCGGGCTGCACTATGTACTGCACGCGCCCCAGGGCGACACCTATGCCGATCTGCTCTTTACGATGATCGAACGGCGCGACCACCGTCCGCCCGTTACCTACACCACCTTCCAGGCCCGCGATCTCGGCTCTGACACGGCCAATCTGTTCAAAAAGTCGCTCGAAGACGCCTATGCCCGCTACCAGCCCGAAGCGCTGATCGTCGGCGCCTCCTGCACTGCCGAGCTTATCCAGGACGACCCGGGCGGCATGTCCGAGACCATGGGCCTGCCCGTCCCGGTCATTCCGCTCGAACTGCCAAGTTATCAGCGTAAAGAAAATTTCGGCGCTGATGAGACCTTCTTTCAGATCGTGCGCACCCTGGCAAAACCGATAGAGCGCACGGCACAGATCACCTGCAATCTGATCGGCCCTACCGCGCTCGGATTCCGGCATCGCGATGACATCACCGAGATGACAGCCCTGCTGTCGGACATGGGCATCAGCGTCAATGTGGTGGCGCCAATGACGTCATCCCCGTCGGACATCGCCCGGATGGGGGCTGCACACTTCAACGTGCTGATGTATCCCGAGACCGCCGAAAGCGCGGCACGCTGGATGGAGCGCGAACTCGGCCAGCCCTTCACAAAAACCGTGCCCATCGGCGTCGGCGCCACCCGCGATTTCGTACAGGAAGTGGCAGAAATCACTGGTCTTGCCCCATATCTCGACGAAAGCCGGCTGCGCCTGCCCTGGTATTCCAGGAGCGTCGACAGCACCTATCTGACCGGCAAGCGCGTGTTCATCTTCGGGGATGGCAGCCACGTTGCAGCCGCCGCCCGTGTCGCGCGCGATGAGATGGGTTTCGAGGTCGTCGGCCTTGGCTGTTACAACCGCGAAATGGCGCGGCCCATCCGCAGCCTCGCGAAAGAATACGGTGTCGAGGCCCTGATCACCGACGATTATCTTGAGGTCGAACGCAGCATTGAAGCACTGCAGCCCGAAATGATCCTCGGCACCCAGATGGAGCGGCACATCGGCAAACGCCTCGGCATTCCCTGTGCCGTGATCTCCGCCCCGGTGCACGTACAGGATTTCCCGGCCCGCTATTCCCCGCAGATGGGCATCGAGGGCGCCAATGTACTCTTTGATACCTGGGTGCATCCGCTAGTCATGGGGCTGGAAGAACACCTTCTGCACATGTTCCGCGACGATTTTGAATTTCACGATGCGGCCGGTCCGTCGCATCACGGCGGCCACGCGCCGAAAGCGGCCAACGAGGCCGCCCCGGCCCCTGTCGCGCCCACGCCCGCCGCCGCAGCGGCGAAAACAGCCGGGGACGGTAATGTCATCTGGCTCGACGATGCCGAACGCGAACTGAAAAAGATCCCGTTTTTCGTGCGCGGCAAGGCGCGGCGCAACACCGAAACCTTCGCCAGTGAACGCGGCGTCTCCGAAATCAGCGTCGATACGCTCTACGAGGCAAAGGCCCATTATGCGCGATGACCGTGGCATAACAGGGCGTCTGCCCGGATACCGCGTCGTGATCCTGACGCTGGACAGCCATGCGGCGGGTCCGGCGATGCGCGCGATGGACAAGCTCGGCGCGGATTATCCGGGTCTCTCGGTTTCTGTCCATGCGGCCGCTGAATGGGGCGAAACGCCCGGTGCTTTTGAGGCTGCCCGCGAGGCTGTTGCAAGCGGTGACATCATCGTCGCCAATCTGCTCTTCCTGGAAGAACACATCGCCCGGATCCTGCCCGCACTGCAGGCGCGCCGCGACGGGTGTGACGCGATGATCGGCGTGATTGCCGATGCGTCGATTGTAAAACTGACCCGCATGGGCTCGCTCGATATGATGGCGCCGCAGTCGGGCACCATGAAACTGATGAAAAAGCTGCGCGGGTCCTCGAAACCCTCCAGCTCTTCGGGTGCCGACAAGATGGCGCTGCTGCGAAGGTTGCCGAAAATCCTGCGATTTATCCCGGGCAAAAGCCAGGATCTGCGCGCATGGTTTTTGTGCATGCAGTACTGGCTCGGTGGCTCGGACGACAATGTCGAGGCGATGGTCCGTTTCCTCGTCAACCGCTATGCGCGCGACACCGGCTGGCCGGCGGCCCATGAGGCCCCTGCCCCGATCGAATACCCTGATGCGGGGCTTTATCACCCTGATCTCGCCGGGCGGATCACGACCGACATCGACGACCTTCCCGTTCCCAAAGGATATACCGCCACCGTCGGCCTGCTGATGATGCGCTCTTATGTGCTGTCATCCGATACGGCGCATTATGATGCTGTGATCCGGGCATTTGAAGCGCGCGGCATACGGGTGCTGCCGGCCTTTGCCGGTGGCCTCGACGGACGTCCGGCAATTGATGCCTGGTTCCGCGATGAAAAGGGCGCAAAGATTGACGCCATGGTCTCGCTGACCGGTTTTTCGCTGGTGGGCGGCCCTGCGTATAATGACAATGCCTCGGCAATTGAGGTGCTGAAGAGCCTCGATATCCCTTATGTCGCGGCGCATCCGCTGGAGTTTCAGACGCTGGCGCAATGGGCGGGCAGCGGCCAGGGTCTCGGACCCATCGAGACCACAATGCTGGTCGCGCTGCCGGAGCTTGACGGTGCCACAAACCCAACCGTTTTTGCCGGCCGGCACGGACAGGATGGCTGTGACGGGTGCGCGCATATGTGCATCTCCCGATCTGACGCCAAGGCCATGGCGCCCTGCCCCGAGCGGGTGGACAGCCTGGTGGAAAAGACCATCCGGCTTGCGCACCTGCGGCGCCGCAAAAACGCCGGTAAGAAGGTTGGCGTTGTACTTTTCGGCTTTCCGCCCAACGCGGGCGCAGTTGGTACAGCCGCCTACCTCAGCGTATTTGAGAGCCTTTACAATACGTTGCACCGTCTGAAAGCAGACGGTTATGACGTTGAAGTACCGGCAGGTGTCGATGCGCTGCGTGCCGCGGTGCTCAAGGGCAATGCCGCGCAATACGGCCAGGAGGCCAATGTCGCGGATCATGTCAGCGCTGATGACATCGTACGCACCTCTGCCCATCTGGGTGAGATCGAAGACGTCTGGGGCCCCGCCCCGGGTCGTGTGCAGTCCGACGGGCGCGGCGTTTTTGTGCTGGGTGCGCATTTCGGCAACGTCTTTGTCGGGGTGCAGCCGGCCTTCGGCTATGAAGGCGACCCGATGCGGCTCCTCTTTGAAAAGGGTTTCGCGCCCACCCATGCCTTTGCCACCTTCTATCTGTGGCTGCGCAATACGCTGAAAGCGGACGTACTGCTGCATTTCGGCATGCATGGCGCGCTGGAATTCATGCCCGGCAAACAGGCCGGACCAGGGGCACGCGACTGGCCTGACCGGCTGATCGGCGAGATGCCGAATGTTTATCTCTATGCCTCCAACAACCCCTCCGAGGCGACACTGGCCAAACGCCGTTCGGGTGCAGTGACTGTCACCCATCTGACGCCGCCGCTGGCCACATCCGGTCTCTATAAAGGGCTGATTGACCTGAAAGACAGCCTGACGCGCTGGCGCAGCACCGATCCTAAGGCGCCCGAACGCGCCGAGCTTGAAGCACTGATTGCGGATCAGGCCACGGCCGTAGACATGGGCGGCATTGCCCCGGATGCACTCTGGCTGAAACTGCTGGAGACCGAAGACGCGCTCATTCCCGACGGTCTGCACATTGTCGGGCAGCCGCTGAGTGACGCAGCACGCGCCGAATACATCAGCATCATGGACAAAGCCGATGCAGAGACGCGGGCGCGGGTTGATCATCTGCTGCGTCAGGAAACCGAGCTTGATGCGATCTGCCGCGCGCTGTCGGGGCGGTATATCGCGCCGGTGCCGGGCGGCGATCTGATCCGGTCGCCTGACGTGCTGCCCACGGGGCGCAACATCCATGCCTTTGATCCTTTCCGGATGCCCACGGCCTTTGCCTGCAAAGACGGTGCGGCCCAGGCGAGGCTGCTGCTGGAAACCCATGACAGCCTGCCGCGCACGGTGGCGCTGGTGCTCTGGGGCAGCGATAATATCAAATCCGACGGTGGTCCGATTGCCCAGGCCCTGGCGCTGATGGGCTGCACTCCGCGCTTTGACAGTTTTGGCCGTCTGGCCGGTGCCGATCTGGTGCCGCTGGCGGAACTGGGCCGGCCGCGCGTCGATGTTATTATGACGCTTTCAGGTATTTTCCGCGATCTGCTGCCGCTGCAGACCAGGATGCTGGCCGAAGCGGCGTTGAAGTGCGCTGGCGCTGACGAGCCGGTGGAGCAGAACTTCATCCGCGCCCATGCGCTGGCCTATATGGAGAAAACCGGCTGCGCGCTGGAAGAAGCGGCACTTCGGGTCTTTTCGAATGCCGAAGGCGCGTATGGCTCCAATGTGAACCAGCTTGTGGACAGCTCGGCCTTTGGGGATGAGGATGAGCTTGCCGATGCCTATGAGGCACGCAAAAGCTTTGCTTACGGGACCGATGGGAAGGCGGCGGCAAATGCAGCCCTCCTGCAGGCGCAGCTTGCTGAGGTCGATGTGGCCTATCAGAACCTCGAATCCGTAGAGCTCGGGGTAACGACGGTTGATCATTATTTTGACACGCTGGGTGGTATCGCCCGGGCGGTGAAACGCGCGAAGGGATCGGACGCCGCCGTTTATATCGGCGATCAGACCCGCGGTGCGGGTAAGGTGCGCACGCTGAAAGACCAGGTGGCTCTTGAGACCCGCGCGCGTTCTCTGAACCCGAAGTTTTTCGAGGGTCTGCTGAAGCACGGCGCGGAAGGCGTACGCCAGATCGAAGCGACGGTGACCAATACGCTCGGCTGGTCGGCCACGACCGGTCAGGTGGACCCCTGGGTCTATCAGCGGATCTCTGAGACCTTTGTGCTTGATGAGGCGATGCGGCAGAGGCTGGCGGATCTGAACCCCACCGCGTCGAGCCGGATGGCGAACCGTCTGCTTGAAGCCCATGACAGAAACTACTGGTCGCCCGATGAGGCGACACTGGCGGCGCTGCAGGATGCAGCGGATGCGCTGGAAGACCGGATGGAAGGGGTGGCAGCACAATGACCCCGATGTATCAGATCTGCCCGACGGACCGGGGCGCTGCCCCGGACCCCGGGATATTTGAAAGCCAGAGAAGCCGGGGTGTGCGCCCCTTTGAAAGGAACGAACCATGAGCCCGTTGGACAGAACACCTCCCGCATTGCGCGGCGCAGACGGCGAGGGATCGGTGCAGGTGCATCAGGACGAGAGCGCGAAAATCGAAGGGGCGAAGGTCTTTTCGGTTTATGGCAAGGGCGGGATCGGCAAATCCACGACCTCCAGCAACCTGTCGGCGGCATTTTCGATGCTGGGTAAGCGGGTTCTGCAGATCGGATGTGACCCCAAGCATGACAGCACTTTTACGCTGACCGGTACGCTGGTGCCAACGGTCATCGATATTCTGAAAGAGGTGGATTTCCATCCTGAAGAGCTGCGCGCTGAGGATTTCGTTTTTGACGGGTTCAACGGCGTGAAATGTGTGGAGGCCGGCGGGCCGCCTGCCGGAACCGGATGTGGCGGCTATGTGGTCGGCCAGACGGTGAAGCTGCTGAAACAGCACCATCTGCTCGATGACACTGATGTGGTGATTTTCGACGTCCTGGGTGATGTGGTCTGCGGCGGGTTTGCCGCCCCTTTGCAGCATGCGGACCGGGCGCTGATCGTGACGGCCAATGATTTCGACAGCATCTATGCGATGAACCGGATCATTGCCGCCGTGCAGGCCAAATCGGCCAATTACAAAGTGCGGCTGGCTGGCTGTGTCGCCAACCGCTCGAAGGATACCGACGAAGTTGACCGGTATTGCCGCACGGTGGGCTTTAACCGGATTGCGCATATGCCCGATCTGGATGCGATCCGCCGGTCGCGTCTGAAGAAGAAAACGCTCTTTGAGATGCCCGATGACGAAGAGGTCGTGCAGGTGCGCAAAGAATACATCCGTCTGGCGGAAACGCTGTGGAACGGGACAGAGCCGCTGGCCCCTGCCCCGCTGCCCGACCGTGAGATTTTTGAGCTGCTTGGATTTGACTGATGCGTGACGAGGTGACCTTTCCTGAGACGATGGCGCCACCGGCGACCGGCAAAGGGCCGGACGCGGGCTATGGTGCCACGCTCGGACGGGTAGAGGAGTATTTCGATCAGACCGCGACCGGGACCTGGGCGCGGCTGACCTCGGATGCGCCTGTCTCAAAGATCCGTCAGACCGTACGCGAAGGTCGCGACGCCATGCGCGCGCTGATGCTGAGCCGGCTGCCTGACGACCTGCGCGGCGCACGGGTGCTGGATGCCGGCTGCGGTGCGGGGCAGATGACGGCGGAGCTGGCCGCGCGTGGCGCTGAGGTGGTGGCTGTCGATATTTCTCCGCAACTCGTTGATATTGCTGAGATACGTCTGCCGCCTGAGTATCGCCGCAAGGTCACCTTTACCGCCGGCGACATGCTGAGCCCGGCGCTGGGGCAGTTCGATTACGTGATCGCGATGGACAGTCTGATCTATTACACCGCGGCGGATATCGGCACCGCCCTGACCGGTCTGGAAAAGCGTACAGCCAGCGCGATTGTCTTTACCGTGGCGCCGCGCACACGGTTGCTGATGACCATGTGGTATGCCGGCAGGCTCTTTCCGCGCAGCGATCGCAGCCCGGTGATGGTGCCGCATGCGCATGAGCCGCTGGCCCGCGCCGCGAAGGCACAGGGGTTGCGCCGCACATTGCGCCCCGTGGACCGGATCACGTCCGGCTTTTACATCAGCCAGGCCCTGGAGGTGCGCGCATGAGCAGCCGCCTGCAAAACCTGTCGCTCCGGGCCATGCCCTTTGCCGATGCTGCCAGCCCGGATCTGCCGATGGCGCAGCTGCTGCGGCTGTCGCTTTTCCAGGTCTCGGTTGGCATGGCCTCGGTTCTGCTGCTTGGCACGCTGAACCGGGTGATGATCGTCGAGCTTTCGGTGCCGGCGATGGTTGTGGCGCTGATGATTGCGCTGCCGGTGCTGATCGCCCCTTTCCGCGCGCTGCTGGGCTTCCGCTCTGACACGCACCGTTCCGCGATTGGCTGGAAACGCGTGCCTTACATCTGGTTCGGCTCGCTGTGGCAGTTCGGCGGGCTTGCCGTGATGCCCTTTGCGCTGCTGGTGCTGGGCGGGGATGTTGTGCACGAAATCCCCTTTGCCGGTGAAGTGCTGGCAGGTCTGGCCTTTCTGATGACCGGTCTGGGTCTGCATATGACGCAGACGGCTGGCCTCGCGCTGGCCTCTGACCGTGCGACCGACGAGACACGACCCCGCGTTGTGGCACTGCTCTATGTGATGTTTCTTGTCGGCATGGGGCTTTCGGCAGTGATCGTCGGCCTGCTGCTGCGTGATTTTACCTCGCTGAAACTCATCCGTGTAATTCAGGGTGCGGCGGTTGCCGGCATCGTGCTGAACCTTATTGCCCTGTGGAAACAGGAACATGTGCGGCCCATGAGCCGCGCCGAGCGCGAGGCCCCGCGCCCGAAGTTCGCCGACGCCTGGGCTGATTTCATGAACGGCGGCCAGGCCGGGCGCCTGCTGGCCTGTGTCTTTGTCGGCACCATGGCCTTCAATATGCAGGACGTGCTGCTGGAGCCTTACGGTGGCGAAATCCTCGGCCTGTCGGTCTCGGCCACGACGCTGCTGACGGCGCTCTGGGCCATCGGTGCGCTGGCGGGCTTTGCACTGGCCGGCGCGCGGCTGGCCCGCGGCTCCAACTCTTACCGGCTTGCCGGTGGTGGCATCCTCGCCGGCATCTGGGCCTTTTCCATGGTCATTTTCGCGGCTCCGATGAATTCACCGGCCCTGTTTTTCGCCGGGGCGGGTTTCATCGGCTTTGGCGGCGGGCTTTTCGCGGTCTCAACGCTCACGGCGGCGATGACCATGCCCGCGACCGGCACGGCGGGCCGCGGTCTGGCCCTTGGCGCCTGGGGGGCTGCTCAGGCAACTGCCGCCGGCCTCTCCATCGCGATCGGCGGCGGGCTGCGCGACTGGGTCGGACATGCCGCCACAACCGGCCAGCTTGGCGAGGCGCTCAACAGCCCTGCCACCGGTTATTCATTCGTTTACCATACCGAGATTGGCCTTTTGTTTGCCACGCTCGTGATCCTGGGACCCCTCGTGCGCCAAAGCGGTCCCCTCACCCCGAAGGAGACCGGCACCGCCCCCATGGGCCTTGCCGATTTCCCAACATGACCCCGTTTCAGGAGGAAACAACATGACTGGAACATTCTTTGGCGAAGTCGACCTTGCGAGCGTTACGCTCTGGTTATTCTATATTTTCTTTGCAGCACTGATCATCTGGATTCAGCGTGAAAACATGCGCGAGGGCTATCCGCTCGAAGATGACGAAGGCAATAAGTCATCCAACCCCGGGCTCTTCCCGCTGCCTGCTGACAAGACCTTTAAGCTGCCGCACGGCCGTGGCGAGGTTACCGTTCCCAGCGGTCAGGCGCCCGAGCGCAAGGACATCGCGATGAAACGCACAGGTCCCGGCAACGGCTATCCGCTGGAGCCGACAGGCGATCCGATGCTTGATGGTGTCGGCCCTGCGTCCTGGGCCCCGCGCCGCGATGCACCCGAGCTTGATGGTCACGGCCATCCCAAGATCGTGCCGATGTCCGGTGCCGAAGGCTTCCATGTCGCAGCCGGTCGTGACCCGCGCGGTCTGCCCGTCGTGGCAGGCGACGGCGAGATCGTCGGCAAGATCACCGACATGTGGCTCGATGAGCCGGAACAGCTGGTGCGCTATCTTGAGCTGGAACTGGACAGCAAATGGGGTTCCGGCACGCGTCTGCTGCCGATCACATTCGCCAACATCAAATCGGACCGGGTGAACGTGCATGCGCTGCATGGCAAACACTTCGCCACGGTGCCCTCCATTGCGAGCCCGCGTCAGGTGACGCTGCTCGAGGAGGACAAGATCTCGGGCTACTATGGTGGCGGCAAGCTCTTTGCCGGCAACCGCGCCGAGCCAAAGCTCTGAGGCATGATGCCTCCTGCGTCATACCGGGTGAAGCCTCCGGGCCTTTCGGGGTCCGGACCGCTCCGGGGGCCGCACACTGAAGACACGAGGGAACAGGGAGATATTCGCCATGTCTCAGGCTAACAACACACATGCAGGTCAGCATGATGATTTTGAAATCGAGCCCGTTGAGGGGCTTCCGGAAAAACCGCCCGCAGGGGAACAGATCCTCTGGCAGGGCCGGCCCGACACATGGGCGCTCGCCAGTGGCGCGCTGTCGCTGAAGTGGATCGCGGGGTATTTTGCCCTGCTCACACTCTGGCGCTTTGTCTCCGTGGTCGATCTGCTGCCTTTCGGCCAGGCCATCGGGGCCTCGGTGCCCTTTGTGCTGCTGGGGGTCGTGGTCTGCGGTCTGCTGCTACTGGTGGCTTATGTTCAGGCGCGCGCCACCATGTATACCATCACCACCTCACGCGTTGTAATGCGCATCGGGGCGGCACTCACGATCACCGTGAACCTGCCCTATACCCAGGTCGGCAATGCGATGCTGGATCTGCGCCGTAACGGCACCGGCACCATCGCGCTGGAAACCATGGGAGACACAAAGCTGAGCTATCTGGTGTGCTGGCCGCATGTGCGCCCCTGGCACATGAAACGTGTGCAGCCGGCGCTGCGCTGCATCCCTGAGGCTGAGAAGGTCGCCGGAATTCTGGCCGAGGCCGCACAGGCACGCATTTCCGTGCCACAGGTCTCCCGCGCGCCTGCCGGCGCTGCTGTGGCGGCGGAGTAGCCTGATGGTCACGCAAACCCGCCCCCGCATTCACGCCCGCAGCGAGGAACTCGTGCCGCTCATCCTGGTGCGCACCATGTTCGGCCTCGTGGGCCTTGTGCTGCTCATTGTGACACTCGCGACGCTCGCCGGACGCGAGCCTGACAGCAAACCGCCCGCCGGCAAAATCCTCACCGAACGCGCCATTCACCTTTCAGGCGATGCCTCCGGTGCGGCCCGGGTGCTGGACGCCTCCGGCACGCTGCTGGCCGATTTCCCGTCCGATAAGGGCGGCTTTGTCGCCGGCATCGAACGGGTGCTGGCACGCGAACGCGCGCAATCGGGTGCGGACATGAGCGCCCCCGTTCTGTTACAACTCAGGGAGGGCAACCGCCTGTCCCTTTACGACCCCGTCACCGGATGGTCAGCCGAGCTTATGGGCTTTGGCGCCACCAACACCCGCACCTTCGCCAGGCTGCTGGAAAAACCTTAATCCCGAGGAGGAAGCCACCATGGGACTATTTACGAAAGACACTGAACGTGCCCCCTGCACGGTTGAGATCAGTCACAAATTCGAAAGCCTGCACGCGCATGTGCGCTTCAACAACGGCGCCGTCATCTGGCCCGGCGATGAAGTGCAGGTGCATGGACCTGAGATCATGGCACCCTTCGGCGAAATCGTCTCCGAGGACCGCGAGGCCACGATCCACCGCGCGAGTAAAATCGAACGTCTCTGGACGCGTCTTACGGGCGATTTCGAGGTCATGGAGCTGTGCGAGTTTTCCTTCTCCGAGGAGGTGACGCTGTGAACGTTCAGACAAAACACACCGCTGACATCACCGATGCCGAAGAGAGCCTGAAGCTGCAGGAAAGCCAGCAGATGGTTGTGGACAGCACTGCCGCCACCGAAGTGGCGATGCAGAACACCCTGCTGACGCCGCGCTTTTACACCACGGATTTCGACGAGATGGATGCGATTGACGTCTCGCCTATCCGCGAGGAGTGGGACCAGTTGATCGCGCAGATGGTGGCAGACCCTAACAAAGGCCATTTTAAGAAAAACGACGACTGGGACACGGTCGACTGGGAAAACATGGACCCGGAGCTGAAGAAGGAATTCATCGATTTCCTGATCAGCTCCTGCACGGCCGAGTTTTCGGGCTGTGTGCTCTACAAAGAGATGAAGCGGCGCGGCAATAACAAAGATATCACGCAGCTTTTCCAGCTGATGGCGCGCGACGAGGCACGCCACGCGGGCTTTATCAATGACGCGCTGCGCGAAGCGGGTGTGGCGGTGAACCTCGGATTTCTGACGCAGAAGAAGAAATACACCTACTTCCGCCCGAAGTTCATCTACTACGCAACTTACCTGTCGGAAAAGATCGGCTATGCGCGCTATATCACGATCTTCCGGCACCTGGAGGCGCATCCTGAGCACCGGTTCCACCCGATCTTTAAGTGGTTCGAGGAATGGTGCAACGATGAGTTCAGCCATGGCGAAGCCTTTGCCCTGCTGATGAAAACCGACCCGAAGCTCACGCGTGGTATTAACGTATACTGGATCAAGTTCTTCCTCACGGCGGTCTATTCCACGATGTATGTGCGCGACCACCAGCGCCCGGCGTTCCACAAAGCCCTCGGCGTGGATCCGGACTGGTACGCCCATGAGGTCTTTACCAAAACCAGCAAGCTCACAGAGCAGATCTTTCCGATCACGCTGGATATCGAGCACCCACGCTGGCAGCGGCAGCTTGAGAAGATGCAGAAGGCCAATGCGGATCTGGCTGTTGCAACAAAAGAAGGCCGCTTCTTTGCCAAAATCGGCGCACAGGCCCGTGCCGTCAGTGCCTTTGTGGCGCTGATCACCATCCCCGCGAAAAAGCATGCCGTGCCGGCCGTGACCCGCCTGGAGCCTGCATATTGAGACATGAGCCCGGCATAACGGCTCAATGCGCCACCACAGACGGGCACCCGGGCCATACGAGGCTCCGGGCGCCCGGTCTCCCCACGGGGAGACATGCCGCGTGACGTACTGGACCCCTGCCCTCTTTGCCCTTTTCGCCTGGTGGTTCTCCACCGGTGCGATCCTCTGGGTGGTGAAGTCGGCAGATCAGGGCGGCCTGCCTGCCCGCAGACGAGCGGTGCTCTGCGGTCTGCCGTTTCTGGGGCTGGGCGTCGCGGGCTTCTGGGTCACGCTCTTCACCAATGACGCGCTGAGCGTCACAATCGCCTTCGCCTCGGCGCTGGCGATCTGGGGCTGGATCGAGCTTGCCTTTCTCACCGGCATCATCACCGGGCCGAACCGCAACCCCCTGCCCGACCATGTGCCCGAATGGGAGCGGTTCATCCGCGCCTGGGGCACGCTGGCCTATCACGAGATGCTGCTGGTCGCCACGCTCATCACCATGTTCCTGGTGGGCTGGGATCATGTGAACCCCTTCGGCATGTGGACTTTTGCGGTTCTCTTTTTCGCCCGCATCTCGGCCAAGCTGAACCTCTTTCTCGGCGTGCCCAAGATCAACGTTGAATTCCTGCCGCAGACGCTCGCCCATCTGCCCAGCCATTTCCGCCACCGCGCGATGAACTGGCTCTTTCCGGTCTCCGTCACCGCGCTGACCTTTGCCGTCGCCTGCTTTCTGGAACGGATCGCGGCGACCTCATCGCCCGGGGCTTCTGCAGGCTTTGTGCTGCTGACCGCGATCACCGCACTGGCGCTTTTCGAGCACTGGATGATGGTGCTGCCGGTGCCCGACGAGAAACTCTGGCGCTGGATGATCCCGGCGCCCAAAACCGACTTCACACCAAAAAACGACATAACACCCACAGGGAAAACAGAAGGGGGACATCATGGACTTTGATGCACTGTTCCAGTCACAACTCGATGCGCTCAAAGAGGATGGCAACTACCGCATCTTCGCAGAGCTGGAACGCAAAGCGGGCGCCTTTCCGCGCGCGAAATGCCATGACGACGACAGTCCCGACCAGGTGACCGTCTGGTGCTCGAATGATTACCTCGGCATGGGCCAGAACCCCGAAGTGCTGCAGTCGATGAAAGATGCGATTGACCGCCATGGTGCCGGTGCCGGTGGCACCCGCAACATCTCGGGCACCAATCACGCCCACAAGCAGCTTGAAGCCGAGCTTGCCGATCTGCACGCCAAAGAAGACGCGCTGCTTTTCACCTCCGGATATGTCTCTAACTGGGCGGCTCTGAGCACCCTGGGCGCACGGATCCCTGACTGTGTGATCCTCTCGGATGAGCTCAACCACGCCTCGATGATCGAAGGCATCCGCCATTCCCGCGCCAACAAGGTGCTCTGGCGCCACAACGATCCCGAGGATCTCGACCGCAAGCTTTCGGCCCTTCCCGCGAACGCGCCCAAGATCGTGGCCTTTGAGAGCGTCTATTCCATGGACGGCGACATCTGCCCGATGCAGGAGATCGTCGAGGTCGCCGAAAAGCACGGTGCGATGACCTATCTGGATGAGGTGCACGCCGTGGGCCTCTATGGTCCCCGCGGCGGTGGCATTTCCGAGCGCGAAGGGCTGCAGGACCGCATCACCCTGATCGAGGGCACCCTGGGCAAGGCTTACGGCGTCGTGGGCGGCTATATCACGGGCTCTGAGGCGCTTTGCGACTTTATCCGGTCCTTCTCGTCGGGGTTCATCTTTACGACCGCCCTGCCCCCCGCTGTGGCCGCCGCCGCGCAGACCTCGATCCGGCACCTCAAGGAAAGCGATACAGAACGCAAACTGCAGCGCGAGCGGGTCGCCTATCTGCGCAAACGGCTCGATATGGAAGGGATCCCGCATATGGAGAACCCCAGCCACATCATCCCGGTGATGATCAAGGACCCGGTCAAGTGCCGCATGATCGCCGATTATCTGATGCAGCAGTACGGGATCTATGTGCAGCCGATCAACTATCCCACGGTGCCAAAAGGCACCGAAAGGCTGCGCTTCACGCCCGGTCCGCTGCACAGCATCGACGATATCGAACATCTGGTTCTGGCGCTCAAAGAGCTCTGGAAACAATGCGCGATTTCCCACGCAGTTGCCTGAATTCGCGGCAATGTGACTGTTGACTCTCTGCGTTATCTCCTACGTTGTTAGGCAGCAACTGAGGAGATAACGATGAAACGCACATTTGCAGCACTTATTGCACTGAGCTTCGCCGCACCCGCCTTCGCTGAAGGCGATGCGGAAGCCGGCGAGAAAGAATTCAACAAATGCAAAGCCTGCCACATGATCGTGTCGGACGATGGCACCGAAATCGTAAAGGGTGGCAAAACGGGCCCGAACCTTTACGGCATCATCGGCCGCCAGGCGGGCTCCATCGAGGACTTCCGCTATGGTGACGATCTCGTCAAAGCCGGCGAAGAGGGCCTCGTGTGGGATGCCGCACAGCTGACCGAATACGTCACAGACCCCCGCGCCTTCCTGCGCGAATACCTGGACGATTCCAAAGCCAAATCCAAAATGGCCTTCAAACTGAAAAAGGGCGGCGAAGATGTCGCGGCCTATCTTGCCTCGGTGGCCCCCGCTGAGAGCTGATCACAGGCTTATCTGAGACACTGAACCGCTGCCCCCCCCGGGGCGGCGGTTTTTCTTTGTCCTGTGAGCCCCTCAGAGCGTCTTACGCGTTGCATTCAGCGGCACTGACCCGATGGGGCGCAGGCCGAGGATCAGGCGTCTGCTCCAGTCGCTGCGGGCCGCCAGAAGGTGTATCAGGCACGGCACGACGAGCCCTGCCACAAGCCCCAGCACAAAGTGCAGCGACAGCGCGTCGACCTCCAGATACGTCAGAGACCGGCTGACGGCCGCAGTGCCAAATGGGTGGTAGAGAAAGATCGTGAAGGAAAAGACCGCAAGGCGGTCAAGCAGTGCAACTCTGGGAAAGAGCAGTTGCGCCAGCAGAATGATCCCGATCCCCTGCGCGAGGCTCTGAGCATCAAAACGGATCTGCGACAGGTGACCCGTCTCCTGATAAAATGCTATGTTCATTGCCAGCCCGATGCCAAAAAGGCCCAGAGCGACCGGCACGATGATCTGTTTGCGGGCCGCGACCCAGGCATGGTGCCGGAAGAGCAGCATACCGAGCAGGAAATAGGGTGCCAGATACACCGCGCCGTCGATCATCAGATACTGCAGCGCCGGAAGCGGCAGCGCGCTGCGCACCAGCGTCAGACCCACTGCCCCCGCAAAGAGCAGCGCAGCCGCCCGGTATCTGAGCAGGGCATCCAGACCGCCCACCACCAGAAAGATGATCAGAATCGCCTGCAGAAACCAGAAATGCCCCATTGAAAGCAGGACCGCCGACAGCGGATCGGCCCCATAGGCAAACCCGTTCTTCAGCACCAGATTGCAGATCACCAGAAAAATCACCGACGCGGCGATGCCCGGCAGGACAATGCGGTAAAACTTGCCGGTGCAGAACCCGGAGATGTCACTGAGCAAGAGCGGGCGCAGCGCATAGACAGCACCTGCGATGAAGGCAAAGAGCGGCATGCGCACATCGATCAGCCCGTCGGCAAACATCCGCCAGACCGACGGGTATCCGACCTGCATGCCGCCCGTTTCGCTGGCGCCCACCACGTGAAACGCTACCAGAAGGGCGGTCGCGAAATATCGCAACGTGTTCACATTGTGTAATGCAGCCTCAGGTCGCACGCAAAAACAGTCCCTCGTTACACCAGACGAGGAAACATCATACCCTGGTCTGAACAGATCATCACTGTACGAGGTGAGTGCGCAATCCTGTGCGCGAAGTAAATACACGTTTTGCGCACAGATTTTCAGCACGGGTCAGTGCGCGCTCGCCCCCCGCCTGGTGCTCCCACTGTACAAGCTTTCACCCCGGGGACCGTCTGTCAGGTTACAATCCGCACCTCGGACACATCCGCATCCACCTCGCGGCACGCGGCAAGCACACGGCCCGCCAGATGCGTCTGCACATAGGCTGCGTGGAACCGCGAGGGCGCGCGCAGGGTGAGCCGCCCCCCTGCCCTCTCCACACGCTGGAGCGCTGCCAGCCAGGATGCGTAGGTCCCGGTGTCCTCGGCATGCAGCACGGCCTGCGCCAGCGCCCATTCGGTGCCTGTGGTCAGATCAGGTGCCTGCACCGTGCCGCGCACCGGCAGCGGCACAACCTTCTCCACATCATCGCCCGCCATGCGCAGCTCGAAATCAGGCCCTACACAGGGCCATTGCGCGCTTGTGTCCCCGAGGATCCGGTCGATGCCCAGCCGGTATTCGGTGACCCGCCCCCGGGCACCCTGCCGCTTTACCGTGAGCCAGGCGCGTGCGCGCAGGAGCGCCATCTCGCGTTTGACGGTGCGTTCATCCACGGACCACAACCGCGCAATTTCGCGCTGGCCCACTGCAAGTTCATCGCGCGACCAGTTATATCTTGCGGTGATCAGGGTCATCAGCCTCAGCACGCGGCGCTGATCGTGCTTCCCCTGCGCCAGAGCAAAAGCGCCCAGAGCGGTCAGCAGATCGTATTTGCGTGCAGAGGCTCCACGACCCACAGGTTTGGTGGAAAACATTCTCTGCCCTTGATGATATGATGCACGGATCCTCAGGATCCTGTGCTGCCTCAGATGCGAACCGGTTTTCCGGTTTCTTCAGACGATGGCGGCGATGCCCCGCCGCTTTTCATCGCTCTTACCTGATTTGCGTCCTAAACGCCGATTCTGTCAAGTCTTCGCTGAAATATGCCGGTTCTGATCTGTGAATTCAAAAGAATAAATCTGGTTTAAAGGTATTGGGTGACATTCAGGGTGTCCCCTAATGAGGCGCTTCTGTCCCCCAATGGGCTGAGGAGGTCCACGATCTGTCCCCCTATATTTTGTGCACGCCCCTGGCAGAGGCGGGCCCTGCAGAGAATCACAGCACCCCCGTTCTGTCCCTTACAGATAAGACCCTGGGAGTTGCGTGGAAAAAAACTCCCGTCAGGATATTCTCTTTTGCCTTTTTCTCCAAATCCGCGTAAATCTGAAAAAAACAAGAATTAGCGTCCCCGCGGGGACAGGCAAAGAAACAGGTAGCAG